>JABMPE010000272.1 GCA_013203845.1 Rhodopirellula sp.
GGTTGTTGGCCCCAATGTCCATGTAGCCCAGATCATCGACCAGGATGAACACAAAGTTGGAGCGATCAGCCGCTGCCCCAGGCAACGTCGACAGCGACACCAGCAACAGGGCAGACAGCATTAACAGGCGTCGCATGAGACGATCACTCCCGAAGAGAACATAGACCGAACGAAGCACGTGTTCTGAGTGATATTGGCTGCGCCCGAGCACTGCAACCACGTCACACTGGCAATGCAGGGACAGGGCTGACTGCTGGAAACACGACCGTCCGCGACGGAAAGAAGGTCCGCGCATGGAAAAGCCCTGAATGACGACCATTTCGGTAGCCATCATTCAGGGCTGAAAGTTAGTGAGCGATCGCCGTTGATCAGTTACCCGCTGCTTCTGCTTTCGACGAAATCGCATATAGCGTAGACTTATTGGCGATGTACAACGTGTCGTTAGCAACGACCGGCGAGCTGTACACGGCGTTTCCGACGTTAATTTCTGCAATCGGTTTCTCGTCCGGCATGGCGACTTCCGGATCAGACGACAGCATGAAGATCGCGATGTCGCCATCTTCGTCACCGATGTAAACCTTGCCATCGACAATCAGTGGCGATCCCCACGCTGCGGCAAACATGTCGTACTTCCAATAGACAACCGGCGGGTGAGTCCCGTCTTCGTTAGTTGTTTTCTCGTCGATCTTTTTGGCGTCAAGGCAGTGAAACAGGCCGCTGAAGTCAGAGATGAACAACAAGTCGTTTTTGATCGCGGCGGTTCCGATGGTTCGGTGCATCGTCTCTTCAAATTCGAACTTACCGTTTTCGTTTGAATCGACCTTGGTGTAATGCCAGACGACGGCTGAATTCGGGTTCGGCTCAATCTTCTCGCCAGCTTCAGTGTCGACATCCTGCAAACGACGTGGCGGAATAGCCTTTCCGTCCTTACCTTTGGCGAGTGTCGAACTGACATCGCCTCGCTTGTTGGGATCGATGCACCAGACGTGTCCGACACCTTCGCCATGTTCCGGGTCCTGACCGACGGAAACGTAAACGTTGCCGTCATAGACGACCGGCGTCGCAATAATGTTGTTGCGGGTTCCGCGTCCTCCAAGAATCCATTTCGAATCTTTCGGATTGCCGTCCAGTTTCCACAGAAGCTTCGAGTTCCCGCTGCCGTCCCCTTTCGGATCGAAGCTGTAAACCCATCCGTCGCCACCAGCGAAAATCACCTGCATCTGCCCGTTGAATTCAGCGACTGTTGGCGATGACCACTGTCCGTGAAGAATGTTGGCACCGGGCGATTTGTCACTCCAGAGCAGTTCGCCAGTGTTCCGGTCCAGTGCGACAAAGCTGGCAGCATTGGGTGCCGGAAGATTAATGTGCGATTCATCAAGGCCGTTGGACGTGTTAACCAGCAGAATGTCACCGACCAGCGTCACGGAGCAACTGCACATGTTGTGCTGAGACGAGCCCAGCTTTGCCATCATGTCGAAGACCCAGATTACGTCGGCTTCGTCTTTGTTCTCGTTAGGTTCCGACGTGAATGAACCATCGTTCTCGTCGTCGTGAAAACCCTGTGTATCCAGGCAGCGAACTTCGCCGCGGTTGGTGACGAACCAGAGACGCTCTCCATCAATAATTGGCGAACAGCAGACACCCTGCAGTGGCCAGTCGTGAACACGACCGGTGGCCAGCTTCGGACTGGAGTGCTGCCACAGAAATTCGCCGGTCTTATCGTCGAAGCAGAGCAGACAGCCCAGGTCGACGTTGCTGGGATACCGTTTCAGATGGCCGCCACCGTTGTTGGTGCCGACGTAGACTTTCCCATTAGCAATGACCGGGTTGCCGTATGTTTGCGAACCGAGTTTTGCCGACCACTTGATGTTGGTCCCTTCGTCAATATCCCAGGTGATCGGGATGTTTTTTCCGTCGGGAGTGTTGTTCTTGCCGGACCAGCCGCCCCATTGAGGCCAGTCTTTGGCACCGACCTTCAGTTTGGCAAGGTCCTTGACGATTTCTGCGGTCGGGTCGTAATCATCCGCTCTCCCCTGCCCGGCACTGATTCCGAGCGAAAGCGTGAGCAGCGACAGAAAGCAAGTCGTATAGTTTTTCATAGTTCACCTTCAGAACGTTTCAGAAGAGTCCGTCCAGCTCCGCTCAGGAAGTTAGTTCCGAGTCAGTTGCTGGAGACCTTGACGTTGTCAAAGAAGACTTCGGCATCCTTGGCATTTCCAAACAGACCTGGACTGCCGATTTCGTTAGCGGGATGATCTTCCCAGGTAATGGTCCATTCCTCTGGCTCTTTGCCGTCACGTGGCCAGCATTTGCCTTTCAGGACCGCCGCTTTCTTTCCGTCTTTCTCGGTCACACTGGCACTCAATTTCAGTGTATACCAGGTATTCGGTTTCCATTCGAACGGAACTGTTTTGAATTTCTCTTCGTGAGAAATCCACGAGATCAGCTTCAGTTCCTGAGCGGCTCCCATCAGGTCCAGTCGGTAACGCTGACCAATAACACCCGCATCTCCCAGTTTTTCGTTTCGCTCAGCACTGTAGACATCAGCCTGAATCGAATAGTTGGAGAAGTTGGTACGTCCCATCCAGCCCTGGCTGCGGGCTCCTTTTGGAATCGTCGTGATTTTGCACATGACTCCGTTACCCGAGACCTTGTCAGCTCCGCGTTTGACGGTCAGCCGCGGGCCGGTGCCTTCGACGTTCTCCCAGGACCATTCGGCGAGCACTCCTTCTTTCTTCAATGTCGTCAGCAGCGGATCAATGACGGCCTTTGCATCGTCGAGCGTCTTGACCGATTCCAGAAGGTTTGAGAAATCCAGCAGGCCGGTCCAGCGCTGCTGAGGAGTGGTGTTGTCGAACACACGCGTCGGAGCAAAGTTCACAAACTCTGACCTGAAGTAAACGTAGAGTCGCGACAGCAGCACGTTTTCAGCTTCCAGCTTTTTGTAGAGGTCGAAGTCCAGCGCGATGTGTCGGTAACGGGCCCCGATCCAGGTAACCGGGATCTCGCCGTCCGAGAAAGTGAACTCCCAGGGGAAGTCGGGCACGGACCGAATCCTCGATGTCCCGGTCAGCTTGCCGACCTTCGCTGTGAGAATTGTGGCGCCGTGGGCGTTCTCTTTGGATGCGGTAAAACGACCATCAGCGTCGATTGTGCCGGGCCCACTGACGGAGAACTCGACTTCGTCAGCTTTGCAGGTCTTCAGATACTGGCCCTTACTGTTGTAAAGCCGCACGTGGTGCAGTTGTCGTTGTCCCTGTGGACCGCTTTTCAGCAGAGAATCAACCGGCACCACCTGGACCTGGGCAGGTTCCATGTCAAAACCGACGGCGGCTTCAGCACTGGATTCCGGTCGAGCGTCGGCGGCTGGTTTCGCATCCTTATTGCCGATGCAGTACATACCCGCTCCGGTTGTCACGTAAAGCCGACCGTGCGAAATGATTGGGGAAGCCGAAACGTCACCATCCAGACGCAGCCTGTGAATCCGTTCCAGACCGTCGTCGGTGATTTTGAAGATCGCCCAGCGACCGTTTCCTTCGCACGTGAACAGTTTTCCGTCGGCGTACAGCAGGCTCGCTCGGCCCATCGTTCCGAGTTTTTCCCTGCCCAGTTGCTCGCCGGTTTTCAGGTCAACAATCAGCAGATTTCCGCTGTCTTCGACGGCGTAGATACGGTCACCCACGACGACTGGCGAGCTTTTGCCGACAAACATTTCACGGTTTCGCCAGCGTTCACCGGACTTCGTGATGTCGCCCGTCTTTGTTAAGTCCAGTGCAAACAAAGCTCCCATCTTTGTACTGTCAATGTTTTCTTCGCTGTGCCCGGAAATGACCGTGTCGCCGATAACGACCGGTGTAATGTTCATTCCGCGTTGGGATGAGTCGTATCGCCAGACTGGAACACCCGTTGAAGGTTGGAAGGCATGTACGGCTCCATCGCCCGATCCAAACACCATCACGGGCATTCCGTTGACGACCGAAAGAACGGGTGAGCTGTAAGTCGTATCGTCCGGCAAAGGAGCAGTTCCGTTGAACCAGACCGGCTGGCCATTCCGCTTGTCGAAGCTGATAAAGCTGTGCTGCGGCTTTGCTTTTTCACCCCAGCCGATAATGATCGAGCTGATGATCACCTGATCCTTGTAGACGATCGGAAAGTTGGTCCGTCCGCCGTAGGTACTCAGCAGGCCGAACTCTTCGCTGAGCGAGTGGTTCCAGAGCGTCTTGCCGGTTTCGCCGTCGATACACTGGAAATAGCCGCAAACTCCCAGAGCGAAGACGTGTCCGGTTTCCGGATCGCCGACAACGCTCGACCACGCAACTCGCGTATCGGGGACGTCTGACAGAAAGACATTGAACTTGTTCTCCCACTTGACCTCGCCCGTGACGGCGTCGGCACAGACGACCTTTTCGCCTTCCTCTTCTGAGCCGGGGTTGAGGTTCGCCAGGAAGTAGATCTTCCCATTCATGACGATCGGAGTGGAACGGGAAGCGAACTCGGGCTTGAACCACAGCAGGTTTTCACCGTCGGGAGACCAGGTATCGACGATGCCGGTCTCGCGAGAGATGCCATTCATTTCCGGGCCACGCCAGAAAGGCCAGTCCAGCGGATCGGGATCTGCTGCCGAGAGTCCGGAAGTGGTAACGACGATTGACAGAATCGTCAGAAGCGAGGATCGCAAAGCTGAGAATCTCATGACTGCTACGTTCCGTGCTGAGAGGATCAGTCCTGGGAAAATGACTGCCGAGCTGCGACCGTCGCTGCCTGATGTCGACACGCGAAGATACGCAGTGCGGATTTGCTGACCATGTCGACTTACGAGGAGATTCCGTATGAGGGAGGGTAAAGGTTGGGAATCTGAGTCGTTGGCTGAAAGCCAGAGGCGGGATCGCATCATGCCGGCTGCCCGCCTTCGGCGAACGACCAAACAGTAACAGACAGGAATCTGAATCGGCAAGGAACGGCGGCTTTCGTCCCGTCGGGGCGGGTGGAACAAGCAAGTCAGGTTCTGCCAGCATTCAGAATCAACATCTTCCCTTCGGCGCGGGAATGACGAAAATGTCGCTCCCAACTCATTCGGCAAGTTATTTCGGAAGCATTCTTCGGCTTAAAGAACTTCCAGCGTTGGCATCGCCGGGGCATCTATCATCTGTCTGGCAATTTCTATCGCGACGTTCTGACAGACACTCAGGAGTTCGTCTCGGACCGGGCAATCGTCGTTGAAGATTTCTGACATTCGACCGGCGTCACCGAGTTCTCGAATGTGCGCCGTAATCGGGACTTCACCGAGGAACGGAACTCCCGAAGTCGCCGCCTGATTCTTAGCGCCACCGCGACCGAAGATCTCTCCCGACATGTTCTCGACGATCCCCAGCACCGGAATCTTCACCTGACCGAACATGCTGATCGCTTTCACCGCATCCAGCAGCGCCACCTTCTGCGGAGTACACACGACGACGGCTCCGGCCAGACCGAGCAACTGCGACAGCGTCAGCGAAACATCGCCAGTTCCAGGCGGCAGGTCGATGATAAGGTAGTCCAGCTCGCCCCATTCGGTCTGAGCGAGAAACTGCGTCAGCAGTTTGTGCAGCATCGGACCTCGCCAGACAATCGCCTGATCTTCTTTCACCAGGAACCCGATCGAAAGCAGTTTCAGTCCGTCTTTTTCGATCGGATGAATCCGCTGCATTTTGTTACCGTCCGCTCCGGTAACTTCTTCAACCGGTGGCTCCCCACTGGCACCACACAGATGAGGAATGCTTGGACCGTACACGTCGGCATCCATCAGACCGACCTTCGCTCCGAAAGATTTCAGACCGTATGCCAGCATGGTGGCAGTGGTGCTTTTTCCCACGCCGCCTTTGCCACTGCCAACGGCGATGACATTCTTAACCCGCAGACCAATCTTGCCGCCGGTTTCTTTGCCTTTGACTTTCCAGCTGAACGACACTCTGGCGGCGGGAGCACCGCTGGATGGCTGCTGAATCGCGGCGTTAATCGCTGCCGAAATACGCTCCTGACCGGGATAAGCAGGCGTGGGCAGTTCGATTTCAATTTCGGCAGCTCCGTCGGCAGACACGGTTACCTGCTTGACCATACCCAGTGCGCCTAGAGGTCTTCCGAACTCCGGATCAGTAACAGCTTCGACGCAACTTCGCAGTTCTGAATCGTTCATAACATCTTCTTAATGGCAGATAGCTGGCAGAATTTTGACCGAGTGGCTGAGATTTGGCTTTGTAACAGTCTGCAGTTGGACGGACAACGAACGGTGTTTGCTCGTTGCGAATTGGCCGCCGACTCGCAAGAATCGGCAAGCTTTGATCCGTCCATCAGGTTCCGGGTCGTTTTTGGTGAAATTGCGTTTAACTATCGGACTTTGAAACATGAATCTCATTTTTGATGCTCATTTGGATATGGCTTGGAACGCGGTTGAGTGGAATCGCGATCTGACACTCCCGGTCGGCGAGATCAACAACTTTGAAAGCCAGTTTTCGCGAACAGTTCCGGAAATCGGTGACGCCGTCGTATCGTGGCACGAGCTGCGTCGAGGCCGGGTCGGCATGACGATCTCAACGCTGCTGCCCAGACTGCATCGCAAAGACGGAGCGCTCACGCACTACCAGTCTCGTGAAGCCGCGTACGGAGCATGCTACGGCCAGCTGGCCTACTACCGGGCGATGGTTGCGGCCGGTCATCTGCGTCAAATCTCGGATCTGGCCACGCTGGAAGATCACGTCTCGCAATGGAAAGCCGATCAGTCGGGCGACGCCAGCACACTGCCGGTAGGCTTCATCCTGAGCATGGAAGGCAGTCCGTCGATCCTATCGCCCGGTCAGATTGAAGAATGGTACAACGCTGGTTTGAGAATCCTCGGCCCGGCTCACTACGGCCCCGGACCTTACTGTTTCGGAACCGGCAGCGAAGGCGGCCTGAAAGACGGCGGGGCGGAACTTCTCAAAGAAATGGACCGGGTCGGCATGCTGCTCGACGTGACGCACCTGGCGGATCAGTCGTTCTGGGAGGCTCTCGACGTGTTTGAAGGTCCGGTTCTGGCCAGTCATCACAACTGCCGAGCCCTCGTGCCTGGCGATCGACAACTTGACGACAACCAGATCAAAGAACTGATCAAACGCGGAGCCGTTATCGGAGCCGCCTTTGACAACTGGATGATAAAACCGGGCTGGGTTCGTTTTGTGTCGGATCCGCAAACCGTCGGCATGTCCGACATCGTCGACCACATCGATCACATCTGCCAGCTGGCCGGTAACGCGAAACATTGTGGCATCGGCACGGACCTGGAC
>JABMPE010000273.1 GCA_013203845.1 Rhodopirellula sp.
CGGCATGACGCCGATGCAGGCACTGGAATGCGGAACGCTGAACGGTGCCAGGTATCTCGGGCTTGACAGTGATCTCGGTTCGCTCGAAGTCGGAAAACTCGCGGACATCCTGGTGATGGATGCAGACGCTGATCCGACGACGAGAATTCGAGACACGGAACGGGTTCAGCTCACCATTGTCAACGGTCGAATCTTTGATGCAAAAACCATGACTGAGCTGAACAGCCAGCACACGCCAGAGTTTTTCTGGAAGCATGTCGGAAATGGAATCAGCTATCCGCTGCCATATTCGACTGGCTGCAGTTGCGGGCGATCGACGAACTGACGCGAACTCGTCGTCCGCGGAGACCGGGATGGTGGGTGTGACAACCAAAGCCCCGACGCGCTTCTGGCGTCACATCGAAAAATGGTGTGCCGGCAAGTGGTGTGCCTGCGCTCCGCTTGTCAACGCCCTGCGAATTGTGCCGAATGCTGGTGCCGAATGCAGAATTGATTTGGGGACCAATTCTATTCCGGCATCTGGCGTTGTGCCTGACCGACGATGTCCATGCCGACGAGATCACTCCACGCGGTCAGCAACTGTCTGGTGACAGATCCAACCTGACCATTCCCCACAGGCAAACCGTTAAAACGCGTCGCCGGCATAATGCAGTAAGGCGTGCTGGTGAAAAAAACTTCGTCGGCTGAGTACAAGTCGTACATCTGCAGTCGACATTCCCGGGAGGGAAGGCCAACAGCACGAGCCAGCTCAAGAACCGTCTGACGACTGATTCCGTCCAGACAGTTTTCCGTCGTGGGCGTGCAGACTTCTCCGTTGATTACGGCGAAGACGTTGCCGCCTTTGTTCTCGGAAACGTAGCCGTCCACGTCCAGAATCACGCACTGGGCTTCGGGATCAACCAGTCGGGCTTCCGCATCAGCAATCGTGTAGGACAGACGGCTTCTGTTCTTGATACGAGCATCCAGCGACTGCGCCGGTATCGCTCGACTCATTGGCGTGACAGCGTGACAGCCTTCCTGGTAATACTTCGCCCAGCCTCGAAGATCGAGATGATTGGTGAAGATCATGATCGTCGCCGGGTTGGTCTGAGAAACGCTCGGGCCGGGTCTCAGCAACCCTCGCGAAATGTTATGAACGATCCAGCAGTCGTCATCGTCGCCCATTGCCGAGCGGTTGGCGTCGAGCACATCCAGCGTGATTCGAGTCAATTCTTCCGCCGACTGTCCGGGATTAATTCGAGCGACTTTCATGGATCGAAACAGCCGCGTGATGTGATCGTCCAGCCGAAACGGTTCGTGACGAAACGTTCGCGTCGATTCAGTCACGCTGTCACCGAGCATCACCGCACTGTCAAAGATTGACACCTTTGCCTCTGATTCCGGAACAAGTTCACCGGACAGATAGACGAGTCGTGAAGCCGTGGCAGGATCTGACATGAAGCACCTGATGCATTAATAGATACGCGGAACGGGCGTCAGGCAGAAAGACCTGGCTGGCCGGATTCCGTTGAGCTTCGGCGGGGAAACAGCAGACTGGCAATCATGCCCGTGGCAATGTCGACAGTAATTGCTGCCGGAGCGATCCATTGAAAGCTGATCGGGTCGCGGCAACTGAGAATCGTTTCACCGGTTTCCTTGTCGAGTGTCTCAACGAGCATTGAGCCCAGCGCGACGGGATCGATTCCAAACTGCTGATGCAGCGCCAGTACCAGCGGTCCCGAGAACGCAATCACCGTGGCGGTCATGGTTCCAAAGAAAGTTCCGATCCAGACGCCTTTGGGACTCGCAAAAGGAACGAAGAGGGCAAAGAAAAACAGCCCGAAAATTGGCGTCGTCAACAGGTTCGCCGTCTTTGTCGTCATCGCGGTAATGTTGCCGGGTATCGCTCCCATTTCCGTACTGGCCAGCACCACGACGGCGCCGATTCCGAATGCCATCCAGCGTGCCATGGTGACGTGTTGCCGCTCAGTCTTTGGTGCCCGGCCAAATCGATCGAGCCCGTCGGTCATGACAACGGCTGTGATCGAGTTCACGCCGGAATCAATACTGGACATCGCTGCCGCAAACATCGCAGCCACGACGAGTCCTGAAATTCCAGGTGGAAGATGAAAGGCGATGAAGTGCGGGAACACTTTGTCGGCGTTGCCTTTCAGAGCGATGTCGCCGGGCAGGAACTCCGGATGAGCACTGAAATAGCCAGACAGCGCGAAACCAACAAAACCCAATGTCACCGCGACAATGACGGAAACGGTCAGTTGAGTGGCGAGTGCCCATCGAGCGGCTGAAGCATCTTTGGTTGCCATGAATCTCTGAACCGACGTCTGGTCTCCCCCCGACGTACAGACATACCAGACCACGTAGTTCAGCAATGTCCCGACCACGGTGACTCTAGTCGAAAAGTCGGTGCTGAAGATCGGTTGAGTGTCCCAGGCAGGATTCCATTCGGTCGGCATCCAACTGACACCGCCGAGGTCGTAAGTAATCATGCCGAGGACCAGCAAGGCTCCGCCGTAAAGAAGCAACGTCTGCATCAGGTCGGTGATAATCACCGCTCGCAAACCTCCGAGCGATGTGTAAATCACCGCGACGAAACCCGTCACCAGAGCAATCCAGGGAATCTGATCCTCGCCGACTCCCAGCATGATTGTCAGTGCTTTGGCTGTCAGATAAATCAGCAACGACATCCAGACAAGCCGCAGGACGATGAACATCGACGCCCCGAGCAGACGGACGCTCAAGCCAAGTTTCTGTTCAAGCAACTCGTAAGCGCTGGTGACCCGCTGCTTCATGTAAACCGGCAGCAGAACAAAACCGACGATCACATACACAAAGGGCAGAGCGAACATGCTCATCATGTTGACCGGGCCTTTGCCCAGCGTTTCGCCAGGCATGGACAGGTACGAAATGGTGCTCAGCAGCGTGGCAAACAGTGACACGCCGACCAGCACGGGATTCATATTACCCGAGCCAACGAAGTATTCCTGAGTCGACTCCTGCTTGCGGCTGTAGTACCACCCCAGCCCGATCGTTCCGCACGCGTAGACCGCGATAATGATCCAGTCGATCACAGAAAGGCCGGCTCTGGCGACCTCAGGTTCAGCGATGGCATCCGCAGCCGAACACGGAACGGCACGCAGGACGGCCAGCAGGCAAACAACTCCGACGACGAGTTTTTTCATAAGGACTTCTCTCACGTCGCCCCCCGGCATGTTTCGATCTGTTGAAGCTGCGGGCGCGGCCAGCGGATGTGGTGACTGGAGAGCGAGTGAATCAGATCAGTTCGCTGATTGAATGACCAAACGGAAGAATCGGCATGGGGCGACCGCTGTAGTCCGGGTACTCGTGCGCGGGATTGATGCCCAGATGCTTGTAGATGGTTGCCCAGAAATCGCTGGGCGTCAGCGGTCGTTCGTGCGGATGTTCGCCTTTGGCGTTGGTTGAGCCGACGACCTGTCCCGTTCGCATTCCCCCTCCGGACACCAGCACGGACATGGCCTGTGGCCAGTGGTCGCGGCCTGGCTGGTCGACTCCGGTCTGTGAACCTTTGGTGACACTGATACGCGGAGTTCGGCCAAATTCTCCCGTCACGACGAGCAGCACTTTCTTATCGAGACCGCGGTCGTAGAGGTCTTCGATCAGCGTGGCGATCGCTCGATCCAGAATTGGAAGCCTGACTTTGGCATCGTCAAACAGGTGGCAATTAACGGCGTGCGAGTCCCAGTTGTAGGTGCCGTTCTTCAGCCATTCGACGCCGCTCTTGTACGGGTTCTCCATGACCATCGTGACGAACTTGGAACCCGCTTCGACCAGACGACGAGCCAGCAGCGCTCGCTGACCCCAGCAGTGGCGACCGTATTTGTTCCGCAGTTCGTCGGGTTCCTTCGAGAGGTCAAAAGCGTCGCGGGTGCGGTTATTCGTGATCAGGCCGACAGCTTTCTGGTGGAAATGATCCTGCGCACCCATCAGGCCCGTCTGGTCGATGTCCCGTCGCAGCCGATCGAAACCGGCCAGCAATGTTGAACGGTCGTCGAGGCGGTCTTCGACATCCTTCGAGAGGGACACATTCTTGACTTCGAAGTCCTTGTCGTCGGGATTCCCCGGAACAGTAAACGGTACATACGAGGGCCCCAGATACGCCGATCCCATCGCGAACACGTCGATGCCGTGGCGACCATTTGGAGCGTTGCAGATGTAATTGGGAATGCCGACGTCGCGACGTTCGAACCATTTGGAAACAATCGAACCAACCGCCGGCGCGTCGTTCACCGTGTTGACGGGCGTTTTCGGAATGCGACCGGTCATGAACGTTTTGTGCCCGCCGCCGTGGTCGGCGAAGTTGTGAGCGATTGATCGAATGATGTTGTACCGATCGGCGACTCAGGCCAGACGTGGCATCAGTTCGCAGATCGACAGACCGTCCACATTGGTGCTGATCGGATTGAAGATACCTCGATAGTCAGCCGGAGCGTCCGGTTTCATATCGAACGTCTCCATGTGCGGAGGTCCGCCAGGAAGCCAGACATAGATCACCGAGGTGTCTGGATCGTCAAAAGCCGGCCCTGCCGCCGCTTTGACTTTCAGGAACTCGCCCAGGGAAATCCCACCCAGACCAAGCGTGCCGAGTTTCAGGAAATCCCGTCGTGAAACCGGACCCGAGCAGCGTTGTTGCGAAAGAGTATTCATCAGCAAACTCGCGAGTAACAGGCAGGAAACAGGGGCGAAAATGGTGGGACTCGCCCGGTGGGAAACAACGGGTATACCGGGGACTGGACAGCAAGGCAATAGTTGCCGGAACAGGTGAATGTCTGATTGATTCAGGACGTGTGCCGTGCGTCGACTTCTGAAACAGTGCTGGCTACTTTGCCAGCCATTGCACAGCATCGATGATGACGTAGCCGTCAGTACCCTGATTGGAAATCGTCACGACAGCCGGTGTGTCTGCAGCGAAATCAAATTCGCCCAGCGAGACGAACAGTTTGTCGATCTCAGGAACCTTTCTCTGATTGACAACGACCTTCTCGTCACCGCCAGCATGATGAATCACGACCGGTACGTTGCTCGCGCGGTTGCCGTTGTGCGAGTACGCCAGTCGAACTTCGTAACGTCCTGGCTTGAGCTTTGCCTCGAACCGAGCGGTGGATCGTCCGTCGCTCTTGTTGCCGTCGTGACGGTATTCGCGACCGACCCAGGTGCCCGTCGACGAGCTGTTACCCCAGTTGCCGGTGAGTGTTGCCTTTTCGTCATCCACCACGATCCCTTTCAACGTCGCGGGATCGATGCCGGCCTTGCCTGTGTACGTGTAAGCGAAGTTCAGCACCTGGCCGTCTTTTTCCAGGCGTTCTTTCAGTTTTGAATAGTCGACATCCTGGACGGCGATCTTTTCGGTGATGGCCATTGAAGCCACCGTGGCGGCGGACTGTCCGAGGATCATGAAGACCGGTTCCATCCGGATCGAACCGAAGGCAATGTGAGAACTCGACACGCAGACGGGAACGATCAGATTCTCGCACTGCTTTTTCTTCGGCAGGATCGAGCCGAGTGCGATCTCGTACGGGCCGCGCGTGCTGACGCCAATATCGCCTTCGTTCTGAACATAGCCTTCTGGAGTCACGTATCGCTGCACGTTGTGTGAATCCATCGTGTACGAGCCCATGCCGATGGATTCAGGAGTCGGTCTCTTCTTGAGTAGTTCATTTTCTGTCATGACATATTTTCCGACCATGCGACGTGCTTCACGCACGTAAATCTGGTGAGGCCAGTTGCCGTTGTCGACGAATTCGTCGCCTGCCAGGCCCCACTCGGCGAACTTTGCACGGACATCAGCAGGAACGCGCGGGCTGTTGGCCAGGAAGTGCATCAGACCCTGCTGGTAAACTTCATGCTCTTTAATGATCTCTCGACGGCGTTCGTACGAGGCTTCCGGATAGTCGTAGTTGAATCCAATGTTGTCGGTGCTGAACGGGCCGTGGTTGTTGGTGTCGGTCTTGTGATTGGGAATCGGGTCGAACTTGTTGAACCCTTCACGCCAGCCGGCTTCGAGAACTCGAACCAGCAACTCGTACTGTCCGGGGTCGTAGCCTGCCGGTGCCGGGAAGGGCACTCGGTTCTTCGGATCGTTGGTCAGGCACATGCGGAAGCAGTAAGCCTGAACCCGCTTGTCAGCGTCGCCAAAATTGCCGGGTGGATCGGGGCTGATGCGCGGCAGCAAACCGCTGGCTGGATCGCCGGGCACGACGTACGGACTGATCGGCTTCTTTACCGCACCGAAGTGATGACCGTGATGGAGCACTCCTGTCTGAATGCCGTTCCAGTCTTCACCGTACTGAGCCCGCGATTCGCGACCAACGTGATAGTCCACTTCCGCGGTGGCCAGCAGATCGCCTTCGTAGGTGGCGTCGATAAACATTCGCCCGGAGCAGGTTCTGCCGCTGAGCATTCGAATGGACGAAATGCGACCGTTGGCTTTGGTGACGCCGGACTTTCGATCCAGCCACTCGTCGCGAAAGACCGGGATGTCGTACTCGGTGACGAGTTCATCAAAGTCGTTCTCGGCGACGTGCGGTTCGAAGATCCACATCGTGCGATGTTCGCCGTCGATGGCCGCCGAGCCTTGTCCTTTGTTGCCGTATTCCGAACGCTTCTGCCACTTCCAGGCGTCGTCTTTCTGATAGTGTTTCCACACTCGGTGATAGAAGTCCCGAGCCAGTCCGCCGATGACCGATTTGTTGCCCGTGTCGGTCCAGCCAAGCCCGCCGCTCGAAAGTCCGCCCAGATGGATTTCCGGGCAGACGATGACGACCGAATGGCCCATTCGTTTTGCCTGAACGGCCGCGATCACGCCGCCGGACGTGCCGCCGTAGACCACGACGTCGGATGTGGTGGCTTTGGCGGGTTCCTGCCCGAAACCTGGCGATGCTGCCGCGATGGCGAACGCACTGGTAACCAGACAGCAAATCAGTGACGGTCGCATATTCAGCTCCAGCGAAGTGGTTTAGGAATGAAATTTTGGAAGGAGGCTGGAAGATGTTCCAGGCAGTCCCCGCGGCAGAATAACGCTGATTCACCAGAACTGCGCGGTGCCTGTTCCTGCCAGCGATGATTTTGCGGTGACTCGTTCTTTCGCGTTCGTCAATTTCGTGACATGGCATCTGTTCTACATGAGAATCCCGTCGACCGGTTCAAGTTTTGGTGGCAGGTTGATTTCGCCGAGCTGCTCGCGCATGTCGATTTCAATCGTGCGGCACAGGGCTGTCATGGGTGTATCAGAGTATCGTCCTTCGAACGGGTCTTCGTCGTACTCGCCGACTCGCATCAGCACGTAAAAGACGGAGGACACCAGTGTGGCCAGTGGGATGACCATCCACTCGCTGCCGACTTTTACCAGTTCGGTGATCATGCCGGACGGCAGCAGCGTCACAAACAGAAACAGAAAGACGCGAGGAAAGTAATCGTACTGGCGGGGCAGGGGGGTATTCTTGATGCGCTCGGCTTTGCCCTGCAGGTCGTACAGGGCAGTGAGTGTTTCGTCGAGCATTTCCAGATAGCGTGACTCGGTCACCAGACCGTCCTGAATTCCGGCGGCGATCCGCAGTCCCTGCTTCTGCACCAGCTGTGTGGCGTGGTTCTGTCGAGCCATCACCCACTCGAATTCTTCAGCACTCAGGAACGGCTTGATTTCGTCCCACGACGATTCCTTCCGCAGCTGGAGTCGCAGGGCGTTGATCCACGCGATGTGCCGATAGATCAGCTCCTGCTGGTAAGCCGCCACGCTTTCGGGGGGCTGCCCGGACAGCGACGTGAGCGACATCACCTGCCGTCCGAAGGTGCGGCTGGAATTCACAATCCCGCCCCAGATTTTGCGAGCTTCCCACCAGCGGTCGTAGGCGGAGTTGTTACGGAACGCCAGAAAGATCGCCAGGGCCGTGGCCAGCATGGAGACGACACCGAACGGCAGATGAACCAGCAGCGATCCGAGATAGCGGCCTTCCTCAGCCCGTTGCATCAGATAAACGAGCGACGACAGGCCGATGATGTAGGCGAGGAAGCCTCTGGACGTATAGATGACTCGCCGCCACCGCAGGTGTTTTCGAACGATCATTTCTCAACGCGACTTTCAACGAATCGGGTTCCAGATAACGAACAGTCCGTTGAAAAATGCGTAGGCCGGACCGAGGAGCGCAGCGACGATGTTCCGGCATCAACGATTTCCCGAACAAGCTGGCGTTGCCGGAGCGGCGCCTTGCTTGATTCGGCCTACCTGCAACGTTTTTCAACGGCCTGCAAACCGGCACCTGGCGGTCACAAAAGCAGCCTGCAACGGCTGTGCGAATCCTATCGAGTGGCGGAGGTCCTAACGACTCACCGGGGCCGTTCCCGCACGTCCGAAATGCTCGTCTGCCGAAACGCTTTTCAGACGCCGCTGACACAGGATGCCTCGCCTCGCTCACCCCATCGCCGAGGTGATCGGCGCTCCGTCTTGAACGCGTCAGGCCGATTCCGTGTTTATTGGATTAGGCCGCGTACAGATAAAACCGGCGCACTCACGGGAGCCGGCAACGGAAATGCTTGACAAGCACCATCTGTGGCCGTACTTTCACTGCCTTTGACAAATCCTTAAGGATGACAAGCAGACAAAATGGGCAGGAGTCTCGCCAGCTCGTTTCGATTCAGGCGGATTCCGTAATTTATCGGATTATGCTGCGTCCATAGAATTACAAGTTCGGCAGGAGCGGTTGAGATGGACGCTGTAATCGTCGCCGCAGTAATAGGAGCCTGTGCAACAATTGTGGCGGCGCTAATCGCCGTCGTCCCTATGCTGCGCCGCCATTCTCAATCACAACTCGTCGGCAATGCGGCAGTCCAACCTGCAGACGCCACACCGGCGAGGCTCGTGTACTTTCGTCACGAACCACATCGTATTCTCAATTTCGGCGGGAAGAACTGCCGTATCGAGGCTCTAGATGGCTCACCGAGCTTCCTGGTGCCGACCTGCGAGTTGTTCCATGACGCCGATCAAACTCGAAGGATTACACGAGATTCAATTGTCGTCGCTCGCTGACACCGTATGCGCTGTTTTTCCAGGAGGGCAATTATGTTGATGACCAGAAAACATGTTCTTGTCGCGTTGGTGTGCATCTGCCACATTGGGTGCGAATTGTCGTCGACTGACAAATCGCAACCCGAGGGGGGTGGCAACGTCGAACAATCGGCGAACGCCACTCCGGCGCCGACCGCCGAGCAGGCGCGGGCACACGTTCAGAAATACGTTGATCAGTTTCTGGGTGGTAACACATCACTGAAAATGAAACTACTTTCCATTGGCGGCGTTCACTTCGATACGGTTGATTCACTGGAAATTGTCCGCGCTGTCCAAACGTATTCGCCGGACGGCAAGCCTATTGAGAACTCGTTCACGGTGGTCCTGAAGGCGAGCGGTTACGATTCACTCGATCGAAAAAACGTCCAACGGACCATCGATCACTTGGTCATGTTCCGGAATGGGAAATGGGTAATCGTGGGCACGGACCTGGAGAGTCCGTGACGGCAACACTGCCGAACTAGGCGGTGAACCCGACCCGCTTACCGCCTCCTTAAATCGAAGCGGGTTTTGGCGTCAGCGTGGCTTGGCTTGCCAACGTCATTGCTGATGGCCCGCGGGCGGGTTACCTTGGTCGTTCGTCACGTAAAGAAATTCATTGAATCCTTACGACCCTCCAACTGCTGAGCGAGGTGCATCGCCAAACGACGTTGCGTCAAATCCGGCGCAGGTTCTGCTCTACATTGCAGGAGCGGTATGTCTGGCTCGTGGATTGATGCTCATCCCAGAGGCGATTTTCGAGTTGACACTGATCGCAGTCGGTGGCGCTGCGATATGGCTGGCACGCCAAAAATTCGACTCCTTCATTCGGTCAGCTACGATTACATGGGCCATTGTGGCAGCGCTGGCATTTCTAATTGCCGTGCTAGTCGACCGGCCGACGGTTTTGAACGCTGGCACTATAACGGTGATCGGGTTTGCCGCGGTTTTGATCGGCACGATTGCCTTCATCGCTTTTCGGATGACGCCGTGTAATCTACCGAAACAACAAACTGACTCAATTGGTGATGTGCAAAACTCATTTGAGATAAACGCTGAGCCGTCTTCAATGTCAGCAACCTGGACGTGGTTGCTGCTTATCCAATCGTCTCTTTATCTTGCTGTAATGACGCTCGTGTCGTGCATAATTGCCAACCTTATATTCTGGTATGGTATTGTGATCCCCATGGGCAAATTATTTGATGTACGGCTGGCAAGGTTCGCCTTCAACCTTCCCCTCCTGATTGCCCCGATCGTATGGGGGTACGGTATGCTTCGTTTTCACAGTCGTTTCCCATCCAAAAGTCTCATGCTGTCGTTAGGTCTGGTCGGCGTCGGTGTCTATACCTTGCTCCCATTCATTCTGTACTTAGCGGTCATGGCGTATTCAGGCGGTTATAAAATCCGCTAAAGTGACGTAGGGTGCGTCTTGACGCACCGTTGAACAAACAGGTTGGTTGGGTGGTGCGTCAAGACGCACCCTACGATACTTGTCGGTAAGCTCGACTGCGGGCCGGTTTGTGAGTCTTGTCGATTCCGGAGTAACTTGCCGCTCGACTCACGACGCCGAAACGTTCAACGCACGGCTCCTCTGTCGTCATTCGTGCCGCTTTTCCAGTTGACTCAGAAGTTCCAATCGTTTGCTCATGGTGGATTTCATGGACGAAACATGCCGTGTGCTTTCGGCAGGCGTGCAAAAACGCTGGCTTTCGTCGCATTCGATGGAAGCAGGCCTTTTCGGGTGCGGTGAGGTGGCGGGCTTGCTCAAGTCCTGACGCGGTCGCTGGAACCGGCTCAAAGGACG
>JABMPE010000274.1 GCA_013203845.1 Rhodopirellula sp.
GGCCTGGTCCGGTGCGTCGCGTGACCATCGACAAACCGGATGGCGGAACGAGGCTCCAGAAGAGCTTTGTTGCAGTTGCAGCTGGGGACGCGGCGTTTCGCCTGTGATCCAGGATGCCGCCATTGTCGCGATTGAACCACCCGCGGTGGCTCGGTATTCCCAACGTGCTGGACCGTTTAATCCAACAGGCCATCCTGCAGGTCCTGACTCCGTTATTCGATCCGGGGTTCTCGGCATCGAGCCACGGTTTTCGACCCCAGCGTTCCGCTCATGGAGCAGCACAGCAGGTTCAACAGACCATTCGCAAAGGCCACCGCTTCGTTGTGGATATGGATCTTTCGAAATTCTTCGATCGCGTCCAGCACGATGTCTTAATGAGTCGCATTGCCCGCAAGGTGATCGACAAGCGATTGCTGAGCGTTATTGGTAAATACCTGCGAGCGGGCGTGATGGTGGAAGGCGTCCTGCATTCTACAACCGAGGGAACACCTCAAGGTGGTCCGCTATCTCCGTTGCTGGCCAACATCTTATTAGATGATCTGGACAAGGAACTGGAGTGTCGCGGTCTGCCGTTCGTGCGCTATGCGGATGACTTTGTGATCTTCACAAAGTCGCTGCGGAGTGCTCAGCGTGTGTTCCAATCGGTGAGTCGTTATCTGACCGATCATCTTCGCCTGGTGGTAAATCAGGAGAAGAGCCGTGTGGTCGATGCGGATGGAGTCGAGTTCCTCGGCTTCGTCTTCAAAGGCCGCAGGGCGACGATCAACGTGACTGCGAAGAACGTGTTGAAGTTCAAGCGTCGTATCCGTGAACTCACCGGCCGCAGCTGGGGAGTTTCGATGGAGCGTCGTCTGAGCGAGCTGCGGAGTTACCTCCGTGGCTGGGCAGGTTACTTCGGTCTGGCCGCGCAACTGAAACTGTTCGACAAGCTCGATCAGTGGATACGTCGCCGCATTCGCATGTGCTACTGGAAACGCTGGCGCTACTCGCGCACGCGGAGCCGTGAACTCATGCGTTTAGGCGTCTCGCGTCGTCAGGCGATCCGTCACGGGAAGAGCCGCAAGGGCTACTGGCACATGGCAAAGACCATCGCCAGTGGAGTCGGAATGACGAACGCGTGGTTGCAGGAGCAGGGACTGGTAAGCCTGAAGAGTCTCTGGGCGTCACTTGCTCCACTTCGTTGAACCGCCCGGTGCGGACCCGCACGCCGCGGTGGTGTGGGGAGGGCGGTCAGAAATGGCCGCCCTTACCCGATTTATACGCAGTTTTCAGTCAAAGAACGCTTTGCGAAGCTTTTCGGCAACTGGAGCGACTGCAGCGACGACGCGCCAGCCCGAAAGCACCTTTTCCAACATCCATGCCCGAATGCCTTTCCGCACTTGCTGTTCATCAGCCGGCTGAGATTCGGCACGATTAGCCTTTGCATCGAGTGCTCTCGATACAGCCGCAGAAACGGCAGTTTCAGTCTGTTCATCAGGCGTCGTTTCAAGTGCTGAGTCGCTGCCATGAACGAGGATTTCGATATCTTTGGGGCGAAAGGCTGATTCGATTGCATCAAGGAGATCTACTGGGTCTTTCGGATCTCGGCCCACGAACCGAACAATCACCTTGCGATTCGTTTGGCGTTTTGGCCTAGACATTGGACACCTCCGGTGCCTCAGCCATGTCGTAGATGCCAACATCCTTAACTTGGAGTCCGTGCCCGCCCATGGAACGATGGAGGTCGTCAGCCATTTCTGCAGCTTCAACCAAGGCGTCGGCGACTTCACTGTCTGACGCTTCCATTGGAATTTCGAATTCGAGGGTCAGCTCTGCATCCCGATCCAACTCGGTTCTCGAAGGTGTCGTTTTCGTTAGACGATCAAGGTATTCCCTCGTCGCTGGGTCCTTCTCAAGGGCGGTCCTCAGCTGGAGCAGTGCACGGCCTACTCGTTCGTAGTAAGCGCTGTACGACAATCCCGCCTCGGCAGCGAGCACGCGAATGTTCATCGGTACGCCACCGGCCAGCGAATCCAGCATAGCGGTCAGAACGTCTGCGCTCGCAGTCGGCAATTCGCTGATCGCCGACCGCATCGCAATTTTCATTTTGAGCTTATCGGGATCGGAGGACATGAGGACCTTTGCGTATAACTTGTAATTCTGTGGACGCGGTGTTTGCCGGATTACTCCGTACGCGGCCTTTGTCTGATCAGTCTGCCGCTTTCATGCGTCCGATTTGCATGTCGATGATTGATTAGCATTCGTCAAAGCCAGTGAAAATACGGCCACAGATGGTGGGTGTCAAGCTCTTCAGTTTCAGAAACAGCGTGGACGCTTATGTTTTATCTGTACGCGGCCTAATCCAGTAAATATGGAATCGGCATCACGCGGTCCAGGTAGAATGCTGGCTGGTTGTGAGGCTTGCATGTCCGACTGGTCATCTGGAATCGGCATCATCCGCGTGCGGTTGGAATCCCGGCGTCTTGTTTTATCGAACGCGAATATTCGGCAGTCGGCGTCAGTGGCACTCACCCACAGGCCGTCAGGCCATCTCCGCCAGTATCGTACCTGGCGAGATCAATGGCACACGTGGAATTCGGTGACCTGCGTCGGTCTGCTGACGGGTCAGTTTGCGGCCATTCTCAGCGACCGTGTTCCAGGATTCCGGGCAACTGATTCAGGTCGAGATTTCCTCCCGAGAGAACGCCCACCACTTTTTTTCCGGTAAAGCGGGAACGCTCACGCCAGGCGGCGGCCAGTGTGGCGGCTCCGGCGCCTTCGGCCAGATTGTGAGTGTGTTCCAGCAGCCAGTACACGGCCTGTCGCAGTTCATCGTCGCTGACGAGAATCACGTCGTCGAGCAGTTCGTGCATGATGTTCAGCGTCATCTCAGCGGGAACTCGCGTGGCAATTCCTTCCGCCCAGGTATTGCAGGGGTAGTCCTGTCCTATCTGACCGCTCTTCCAGGACAGGGCAACGGCGGGTGCGCCTTCCGCCTGGATGCCGATCACTTTTGTTTCCGGTCGCAGGTGTTTGGCGACGATGCACGTGCTGGCGGCTCCGCTTCCCAGACCGATCGGAACAAGGATCACATCGGGATCAGGCAGATCGTCAAAGATTTCGATGGCCATTGAACCAACGCCAGCGATCAGTTTCGGCTCGTTCGCCGAATGAACGTAGCGCAGGCCTGTCTGTACGAGTTCGCTTTCGACATATGCTCGCGCTTCGTCGAAGTCGCGACCGTGTTCGATCAGTCTGGCTCCGAGTCGCTTGATCGCTGCTCCTTTGCCAGGGTTGTTTCCGACCGGGACGACGATCGTGCAATCGACTCCGAACCGGCGAGCGGCGTACGCCAGTGACTGCCCGTGATTGCCGGTCGAGCAACCCAGAATACCGGCGGCCCGTTCGGCATCGCTCAATGTCGAAACCAGATTGATGCCGCCGCGAATTTTGAACGCGCCGACCGGCTGGTGATTTTCGTGCTTGGCGAAGTAGCTGCAGCCCAGCAGATCGCTGAGTCCCGACCACTCATACAAGGACGTCGGCTTTAATACCGAACGAACACGCGGCAAGGCTTCAACAACATCTTCGTACGAAACAGGCAGAGTGCTCATTGTCACCGTATCACCTTCATAGAGTTCAGGGTTGCGAATCAGACATCCAACCTTCGGCCGTCCAGCCTCTGGCCTGGTTATACGCAGCGATGAGCGAGGCAAGTTTCGAGCGGCTCAACACAGCCGGTCCTGTCGTTTCGTTGGAAAGGGGATCATTCATGAACCTGTCCGGCAGACAGTCTTCTTCGGGCGTCCAGCCCTGCCGGATGTTGAAGAGCTTTTTGGCGTGGACGATGCGTCGGGCGGTGTTGCGGAGTTCTTCGACCGAGTATTCAACGCCGGTAACCAGTCTCAGCATTTCACCCATCGCGGCAAAGCGATCATCAAACACACCTCGCAGAAACTTGCACAGAATCAACGAGTCCATTAATGCCGCTTCGTCTTCCGTTTCGATAGCCAGCGGCACGGCAGACTCGTCGATGTTCAGGCGGTCCACCTGGTCGGAAAAGTCGACCTGATAGGCTCCCGACCGGTTGTGATCAGCACCTCGCGATCCCACCGCAAACCCGAGCGCCATCGTCTGTAGAACTCGCGGTTCGTAGCCTGGCAGTTCGAGACCTTTCACATGCGCGGCGAATGCTTCCGATCCCTGACCGATCCGCTGCGAAGCGATTCTTGTCCCTTCGGCCAGCAGATCGCCCACGCCTTCGCGCGCTCCGATTTTTCGCAGGGTGGCGAGCAACGCTGGCCCATTTCCGAATTTCAATTCCGGTTCGTCCAGCAGGCCGTGCTCAACGCATTCCATCGCGAAGGCAATCGAGCCGCCGGCACTGATCGTGTCCAGTCCAAGTTCGTCGCAGAGCCGCGAGGCTTCCAGCACGACATTCGAATCAGATACTCCGCACAAAGGACCGAGCGCGAACAGGTTTTCGTATTCCATTCGCACGCCGACAGAATCTTCTGAGTCCGCCTGGCGGATTGTGTGAAAAATGTGCTCACAGCCGATCGTGCAGGCCGCGCAGGACGCGCGCGTTCGTTCGTGATTCTGACTCATGATTTCGGGTGAAAGCAGTTCCGCCTCAGCGAAAGTGCCCGTCTGAAAGTTGCGAGTCGGCAGCGTGCCCAGCCGATTGAATGTGAGCAGATTGCTGACGGTTCCCAGCTCGCGATATTTTTCGGTCGCCGGACCGAACGACTTTTTCGACAGCTCGCGGCTGAAGTTGACCAGCTCTTCCGGAAAGGCGAATGGCGTCTGCTGAGTTCCCCGCACGGCCAGCGCCTTCAGCTGCTTGGAACCCATGACCGCTCCCAGTCCACCGCGCCCGGCGTGTCGTCCGTCATGCGAAACGGTCGCGTAACGAACGAGCTTTTCACCGGCGGGACCGATCGCGGCAATTCGAAATCCTTTTCCCAGTCGCGTGCCAAGAACCCGTTCCGCGTCGCGACTGGAGCTTCCCCAGACGTCGTCCGCCGTTTCGAAGCGGATCAGGGAATCTTCAACAACGATGCACGTGGGTGACTGGGCAGCGCCGACGATGACGATCGCGTCGTAGCCACATTTTTTACCGGCAATGGCGAAGCCCGACGATGACAGCGAATCGTTGATCCGCTGAGTCAGCGGCGACTTGGACAGAACGGCGAACTTGGCCGACGTTGTTAACGGACTGCCGACCAGCGGGCTGAACACGAAGATCAGCGGCGATTCCGGAGCCAGCGGGTCGACTCCATCCGGACAGTGTTCGAGCAGCAGCCACGTTCCCAGGCCCGATCCACCAATAAAGTCTCTCAGTACATCATTCGGGATGATGATGTCGACGCTCGACCGGCTGGAGAGATCAACCTTCAAACAGCGACCGTGATAACCGTGAAGTGTGGACATTACTGAGCGGTTCGATCATGCGAACGTGTTAACAAAGAGACCGCTTCGCATGGCAGATCGAAGCGAGCCTCGCATCTTAACGAACCGTCGCGTCGACCGAAGTCGCTTTTTGTCGGGAGCCAATCGGAAACAGCATCCAGTGAGCTCCTGACTCGATTGGAACTTCAGGTGGAGGAAACGTTTCTCCTGTCAGCTGATGGACAGCCCAGACCGCAGCCAGATCACCGGCTCTGGCAAAAGGCATCAAGGAAGCGACGACATCGGTGTTGCCGATTCGCCCCAGTGAGACCGCAGAGGCCTGACGAACCGAAAGATCTTCCGGTTCGAGCGAGAGTAAATCGAGAAAACGAGCTTGCAGTAATTTTGCGAGCGCTGCGTCTTTGCTGCCCTCGAACAGCCAGCCAAGCGACCAGATGGCAGCGGTCCGGGATTCATTCATGAAGAATCGTGGCGGAGCCTTCGCGATCCATCGTTTCAGCAGTGGACCAGCCGGTTGATACCTGGCTCGACCAAGTGCTTCAAACAGGTGTGCCAGAACACTGCCCTCGTGCTGATGCAGCGACGCCCCGTCGCTGACCTGCTGGTCGAGCCGCTCCGCATGTTCCAGCAGAGCGGGCCGTTTTTCGGCGACATCCAGCCGTCGTAATCCCCATGCGGCAGCGATGGCGACTTCTGCACGCGGGGAATCGAGTAATTCCAGCATTCGGTCCGCGGCACCGGTCTGGTCCCGTAACGTCAGCAGCACGATCGCCTGCTCCTGTTCTCGCCAGGAAGGTCGCTCGACCGCATCGAAGGCCACCTGGTTGACGGCTGCCTGGAACGAGTCCTCCATGCCCAGCCGCAGCATCCCCTGTCGAGCCGCTCGGCGAAGTTCCGGATGCGGATCATCCAGCGTCTGACCGAGCAGACCAATGCCCTCGTTCGACGGAAACCGAAGCAGCGTGTCGAGGGCCACACGCCGCACCTCAGGATCGGAATGTCTGATCGCTGCGGGAGCCAATGTAGACAGCTCGGAAACGTTTTGCTCCAGCAGGCACCGCCAGGCTTCGCGAACTAACGGTGCCTGATGCGGCACGGATAGACCTTTCGTGATCGCTTGCCTCAGTAAATCGCGACTGGCATCGCTGGAGTGATGCAGCAACAGATAAACGCCGGCAAGTTGTTTCAGCTGGCTGCGAGCGTCAGTTGCCGACAGATATTTCTGAGCCAGCGGCTCCAGTTCGATGCGTTTAATTTTCCCGAGCGTCCGAGCGGCTTCCAGCATGATGCCAGTGTCACGGCTCGTCGCGATCAGATTCTGAAGTTCGTCGTGAAGCGGCGGATCGCTGGTCATGGATGCCGGGAGTTCGGCGAAAGCTTGGATGGCCAGCAATTGTCGATACCGCGGCACGTCTCTGTCTGCCAGTCGTACCTGCCAGACTGCGAGCATTTGTTTGTCGTGCCAGCGAGCCAGCGCCGGTTCGACTAGCATTTCAAACTGCGTTCCGGAACCCGCCTGCAGAAGTTCCTTCAGGATTTTCGAGCAGCGTTGATTGTTGAGAATGATCAGGGTGCGAGCAATTTCGACCGTCACGGATCGCGGTGCCGCGCGATCGTTCAGAGCGTTGATCAGCGCGTCGCCAGCGGCTGAACAATCGCCATACCCCTCCTGATGAGCACGACCGATGCTGATGGCGACGTCGCGTTTCAACTCGTACTCGGGGCCGTCGAGCGCTTCGATCCACAATGGAAGATTCGAAGCAGGCAACCGACGGATCGGCGCCGGCGAAACCAGTTCCGATCCGCGGAGCGTTTGCAGTTCTGGTTCGATGATCTCAGCTGTCGCGATGGGTGCGTCGACCTCGATGACCTTGTCGATCACCGTGTCGGGCTGAGCGGCGCACGGTTGAGAAAAACAGACAACCAGCGCCGTCAACAGGGTCGCTCTGCACGCTCTAGCGGCTGATCCGAAAGGATCGTTTTTTTCGTGAGTCTTTGCGGTGCTCATTCGGGCCTCGACAATCGCCACGTTTGGAAGCTCAGCAGGAGGTAACACAGCAGCGAGCCAATGCTCATGATCCACCAGTTAGTCGGAACCAGATTGTAAACGGCGAAGCCGGGAGTCCGGTTAATGCTCAGTGCGGCGGCCAGCGGATTGATCGCCAGGGCCGAGCTGACAACTCCGAAGCCGAAGAGGCGATCGCGGCCCAGCCAGATCAGCAGCGATCCTCCCCACAGCACCGTCAACAGCAGGTACGAGGTGACGGTTGCCGGAGCAGTTCGACGGAAGCAGCTGCTGACGGCGGCGCTGAGCATTGCGGCGAAAAGCATCGCCAGAACAAGGCTGATCATGATCTGCAGAATCTGCTCGCGCAGCACGGGCTTGATCCAGATCATGACTCCGTAGCCCGGCAACGTGGCCATCAGCAG
This sequence comes from Rhodopirellula sp., assembly GCA_013203845.1. Taxonomy (GTDB): domain Bacteria; phylum Planctomycetota; class Planctomycetia; order Planctomycetales; family Planctomycetaceae; genus JABMPE01. The sequence continues at coordinate 7,822 of JABMPE010000274.1, forward strand.
CAGAATCAGTGTCCAGGCCACACTGAGCAACTTGCCGCGCACGATGGTTCCCGCTGATAGCGGTGTCGCTCGCAACTGGTCCCAGCCGCCGTTTTCGAGTTCGCTGCTGATCAGGCCCGCGGAGATGCCCGGTGCGAACACGACAATCAACCCGACCTGCATTGTCACGATGATCGCGCCGATCTTCTCGACGCCCCACTCGGAAGATCCCAGCGTCGTCGCGTAAGCCAGTGTCAGCGAGGCCAGCCCGCAACCAGCAATCAGTCTTAGCAGCCAGTGCGATCGTCCAAACTGTCGACACTGAAATTCTTTGACGAGAATCGGATTGACGAAGGAAGGAATTCCGGCAGAGCGACGTTGAGGGTCGACCAGGTAAAACAGTCGTCGCAGGATTCTGGTGCCGGTGGGCTGGTCGTTGGTGATCCTGCCAGCCGGTCTGGCTCGGTCCAGCAGCGGCGATGCCAGCTGTCGGATCGTCAGAACGGAGCACAGGCAGAACATGGCCGACGACGAGACAAGAAAACTGGTCACGTGGTCCGCACGGTTCAGGAGGCCAATCGAACCAGGATCGGACTGTCCGGCAATCTGCAGCACGGCGGGGACGGACGACAACGTTCGAAACAGCGTCGCGAGACTCGCCAGCGTGCCTTCTGAACCTTCCAGAAAGTAATGTGGAATCAGCGACAGAATTGTCAGCAGCAATACGCCACCAAAAGTGGCTCGCATGGCTCCGTCAGATGTTGTTGCCAGAGAACTGACCAGTAGTGCCCAGGCGGTGAATTCCAGGCTGGCCATCAGCAGTACGAGGTACAGCCAGAGAATGTTATCGGCAAACGACAAGCCCCCAAGTGCATGACACGCGGAGACTGCCGGCAGAGTCACCAGCAGCAGCAACGAGACGAATCCCAGGTTCGCGACGAGTTTTCCGAGGAAGATGTCGGTTGGAGTCAGCGATGAATTCAGTAGCAGTGCCAGCGTGTTTCGGCGTTTCTCCTGAACGATCGACGTGGCGGGAAACACCGGCACCAGCAATGCGACGGCTGCGATCATGCCGAATGAAATGACACGGAACGTCTCCATCGACTGGCGACCGGCCAGATCGACAAGACCATCCGATGGCCAGCGGGCGACAACGAGCGTCGACAAGGCGACCGCCAGGCCGATCAGAACGAGATGTGACCGTCGAGTGCGCAGCAACCCGACGAACTCCCGCTGGATGACAGGCCGGCCAATCACTGAGCGTCCTCCGCCGTCACCGCTGCTGCTGGCGTCGCTGCTTCTGCGAGGTCAGTTTCGGTTCCGTTGCCAGCACGTGTCACCGAAAGAAACGCTTCTTCCAGGTTTCCGGCGACCTCGCGGAATTGAATCACGAGGACACTGGCGTCGATCAGTCGTTTCAACGTGGCACCGAGTTCCGAATCGGTCTGTGCGGATCGGAAGCGGAGCATGGATTCTGCAGGCGAGACGGCGATACTCGATACTTCGGCGATTGCGTCTTTCAGGACAGACTCTGCGAGCGTCAGCTGCTCCTGCCCGGCAACCTGTACCTCAATCATGCGTGTCTGTTGAACCTGCCGCGTGACTTCGTCGAGCGTGCCGAACGCCTTGAGTTGTCCGCGGTGCAGAATCGCGACGCGATCACAAATGTGAGACAGCTCCGGCAGAATGTGGCTGGTCACAATGAGCGTTTTCCCAAGGTCAGAAAGCCGCAACAGCAGTTCCCGCATTTCGATGCGGGCTTCCGGGTCCAGACCATTGGCAGGCTCGTCGAGGATCAGCACTTCGGGATCATGCAGCAGTGTGCGAGCGATGCCAATGCGCTGCTGCATGCCGTGACTGAGTGCTTCGACAAAACGATCCTGCATGTACCGCGAACCGGTAATGTCGAGCACTTCGTCGATTCGTCTGGTGCGATCTTTACGGCGGATGCCGAACGCTGCTCCGAAAAAGTCGAGGTACTCGCGCACTCGCATGTTGTCGTACGAACCAAACCTGTCGGGCATGTAACCGACCAGTTGTTTGACTTTACGAGCTTCACGAACGCAGTCGGCTCCAGCGATGGTTGCGGAACCGGATGTCGGTCGCGCCTGCCCGACCAGAATTCGGATGGTGGTCGTTTTGCCGGCTCCGTTATGACCGATGAATCCGAGAATTGATCCCCGGTCGACCGTCAGCGACAAAGAATCCAGCGCGGTGAATTCCCCGTACGACTTAGTCAGGTTGTTGATCACGACGACTGGAGCACCTGTCGCCGGAGCGGTTTTATCTGTCACTGAATCAGACCTTGAATTTCCAGTTGCATCCACTCGACCTGCCAGTTGCGGTCCTGAGTTCCGAGTTCTGTCGCGTCAAGTTCGTCCAGCTGGACGCTGCCGATTTTCAGAGCGACATGAAATCCTCCGTCGCCGTCCACTTGTCTCGATGCTTCATCCGGAAACGAAATGTCGAATGTTCCAACTGGACTGCTTTTTGACCAGACCGACGTCAGCGCATCGGGATTTCCGGACAGGACTTCGACATCACGCAGCGGTGCCGAAATTTTCAAGGTTAACTTTGCGGCGTCGACGACAACGGGCAGTAACTCGACTGGAATTTCGAATCGCAGCAGCGAGGTTGAAGTGGTCGAGTACGTGTTGACGGACCAGAGGCGGCGTGAGTTGCTGAAAGTCGAAGCCACTCCGATTCTCTGTTTAATGTTTCTGACAGACCGATAAGGAAGAAACGTCGACGGAATTCTCACGCGTGTCTCCGCCTGAGGCCGCTCAATAATCACCGGAAAGGAAGCCAGCATGGCCCCTGCCGGTGCAGCGTCATCCGCACGCCCGGTCTGAAGTTGCAGAGGATCCGACCAGGCGAGCAATGTCGGACCGCTCGGATAAATCCGGCTGCGTCTGGAAGCGTCGAACATGCGACGATAAACCGCCTGACGCCGTGACTGTTCGGCGTCGAGAATCGCCGCGGCCAGATGCTGATTCGGGGGCAGCGGGCCAGTGTCTCCAGACGATAGCCTGCCGCCCTCATCAATCACGACAGGCAGCGCAAAGCCCGACTGATCGGCGATCAGGGCGTCAGTCCAGTTGTGCGAAATTTCACCACCAAGTCGACCGTGAAATCCCGATTCGTCAAACGATCCCTTCACGACTGCGGGCTCCGGAATCGTCACAGACTGCCGCCAGTCGGCGAGTCGGACTCCGGCAGCAAGGGTCGCGTTCTGCAGCCGCCAGACGTGCTGGTCGGACCAGAGCATTCTGACAGGCGAACCGGCACTGACGGAGCCATCGAATCGTAACAGGCCCCCAGCTGTGGAACGGATGACTGGCTGATTCCTGTCACGAGAATGAAAAGCGGTGATGCCGGATACTTCAATCCGGTCCTGTGTTCCGCTGGCTTCGACCATCTGAAACGTGATGGCGGACTCCGTCGCCGTTCGTGAGGTTGTCGCCATCGTCAGAAAAGCACCGACAGTCACCAGCGAAAGAATGCCGATGGCCGGAAGCAGCAGAACGGGTCGCTGCAGGCGATGAACAACGCCACAAACAACGATCAGAACGATGCAGAACAACACAAGTACAATCGCTCCATCGGATCGTACCGGCAACTGATAGCCGATTCGCGACGTGACGTATTCGGTCATGGTTTCAGTGTCGAGCGGTGATTCGGCGCCGGATGTGCCAATCGACGACATCAGGTCCTGTCCAGCGGTCGTGATCCAGAATGGTCGTTCCAGACTCGCGGCCTGCTCTGGCAGCAGTTGTTGCCGCGGCACAAACCAGCCGTCGAGGCTGAGCATTGAAACGAACACCCTGCCTTGTCCGAACACTGTCGTCGTCGCAGCGGGCCAGCCGTCAACTGTCGCTGTCACGGAGGATGAATCCGAGAAGGACCGAACCAGATCAACTGGACGTTCCAGATTGACGGCATCGGCAGCCCGTTGCATCGCATTCGTCGTGGACAATATCTGATAGGACGTCAGCGAAACGCGATCAACTTCCTGGATCTGAAGGTCGCCTCCGCACACGGCTTGTGCAGACTCGATGGACATTGTGTCGAGCAGTAACCAGAGAGTGCCGCCCTGACGCGTCCAATCCTGAACCGCTTCAACCGCAGCCGTGTTTCGAGCCAGACTGTCGCCCAGGACGACCAGCACGTGAACAGCATCCAGGGCCTCGGGAATCACCGGCAACTGACCGATGTCAAACTGGAAGGCTGCAGAATGAGGTTGAACCTGCCCGAGGAGAACTCTGAGAAAATCCGACCTGACCAACTGATCGGTAACGCCATCGTTGATGACCGCAAAGACGGTTTCGCCTTTGGGCAGTATCAACTGGCGGGATTCAATACGGTCGGCGTTCTTCGCTGTAGCGAAGACATCGCCATCGGCTGTTTTTCGAACGCCCATGGAATACAGCATCGGCGCGGCAGCATCTGCCTGTTTCGGCGGAATAAAGATCGGCTGCCAGGTCACACGTTGCGATTCAGCAGGCAACCAGACCGACCGACCGAACTGGTCGTCTGAGCTTTCACCCACCCACGCCGCCGATTCGATCGAAGTCGCCTCGGTTCCTCGATTCACGGCATCGATGGAAAGTGTTCCCCATCGACCAGGCCGATACCGACGGATGCCGTGCGTCGAGATCGAAACGGTTGCCGAGTCACCTTCCGGTTCTCTCACGTTTGCCGAAGCTGTGTCTTGAGCCACCAGCGACGCGATGTTGGCCAGAGAAAAAACGATCACGAAGAAGCAACCAGAGGCGACGGATCTCATACTGACGTAGCCAGGGGCGCGCGCTGGTGGCGTGGCACGCTCTGGAATCGAGCAATGCTCCAGCGGAAGGACATGCGGAGACGGCGGGGTAGCGATCAACTTACCGCCTCGCGAATGGCATCCAGCTTGTCATCGCTGAGGTAACCGTATCGGTTGATCCAGAGTCCAGACACCGCGTCGCAGTCGGCCACCAGTTGCAGCCTCCGAGTGAAGTCATCGAGCGGGCCGTAACCATGCACGAGCGGCGTGACCACACACCTGCCGGCGACTTCCGCGGCCACATCGCGGAGCTTTCGCGATTGAGGACCGCTTGCGATTGGATGAGGCTCGTCCGGCGCCGGATAGCCGTAATCCGAAACGCAGCCCCCGCCAGTGCCGTCATCATCGATTTCCATGAGACGCACGATCGATCGCACAACAGACTCTTCACTCAATTGAGGATTCGCGGCGAGAATGGGATCAGCCCAGAACTTCACCATCAGCGACCAATGCATGGTGTAAAGCTTGGGCGAAACGGCATCGCAGATTTTCGACGCCCCGACGAAATCAAAACCGGTCACTGTCGAGTAGGTCGGCATGAACGCGTTCGCGGAAAGTTCTTTGGCCTTGCCACCCGCTGAGTCGATCGCGTCCCTCCAGTGTTGCAGGCAGTCGACCGAAAGTGCCGCTTTGAGCCGTCGCCATTCCTGCACCCATTCGGGAAGTTCACTCGATACCGTCCACTTACGATCAAAGTCTGAACTGCTCAGGCATCGCCAGCTCGACTGGCCATGCAGCAGGTTCCAGAATTTTTCCGCGTTCGACCGGATCGATTCAAAATCGAAGTTGCGACTTGCCGCCCACTTCGCGACGTGCTCGCCGAAGTCCTGAAACACTTCGCCGAGTGTGTAACACGGATACTCCGGCCAGTCCGGACGAAAGCCGGTCACGCTGGGATACTCTTCGAGCAGATCACGGACGTAAGCTCGGTTGTAGGACCGCACGGCTTCGCTGGCGAGACTCCCTGTGTCAGCCATGCGGTTTGGCGGGATCGTTCCATCCGGCAGTCGTGGCCGGTCTTCATCCCGAAGTCCCGATGGCTGGACGGCTCCGATCTGAAAGTAGACTTTCAGCCCGGAGTCGACAGCGCGGTCAATGAACTGACCGATGATGGCGCCGTGCTGCTCGGTCAGGTCGTTCGTTTTCCGCGGTCCGTAAGCTGAGTTCTTGTAGAACTCGGCGCGAGGCCGATAACTGACGCCGCCGCGAACCCACAGTGAATGCTGGCCCCAGAGAGGACGATCAAAAACTCGCGGGCTGCTGCCGGCGTCGATCGGTGGTTGAAAACTGCCGCTGTTCTCGTCGGCGGGCGCGGTGACCGTCGGGTTCACGGCGACAGCAGTCGTGCCAATGCGCAGCAGGTTCTCAATGATCGGCTCGACGCCTTCGCTGAGAATGAAGTCGCCGAGAACCGTGATTCCAAGAGTATCGAGCGTTGCCATTGGACTTTCCGTCGGGAGATACGAAATTCGTCGAGGAAGAGAATAACAGGGCCACTCTAAGAATGACGAGTGACACACCGAGTCTCGCGATTGCAACGTGTCTCTAACCGCTGCGTGGCAGATCCATCAGTTCGGCAAACCGGTCGAGCACCGCTGATTTCAAAGGAGCCAGCAAGGGGCCGTCGAACTGTCCTGACTTCACCAGCTCGATCGCCGCCTGGCGGGTTTCTTCGACCAGCTGTCGATCCTTGATGAGATGTCCAAAACGCAGCGGCAGCGCGCCGTGCTGACGCGACCCGAGAATGTCGCCCGGACCACGCAAATCGAAATCGACTTCGGCAATCTTGAATCCGTCGGTGTACTTCTCCATCGCCGACAAACGCTTGACGACTTCAGTCGCGCTGGCGTCTGAAAACAGGAAGCAGAAGCCCTGATGCTTGCCTCGACCAATTCGCCCTCGAAGCTGGTGAAGCTGCGAAAGCCCAAACCGTTCCGCCTGCTGAATCACCATCACCGAAGCGTTGGACACATCAACGCCCACTTCGATCACCGTCGTCGAGACCAGCGCCTGAGTCTCACCGGAACGAAAGGCTTCCATCGCGTCGGCTTTGGCCTGCGCATTCATGCGACCATGCACCATGCCGACGCTGAAGCCTTTGAGTTCGTTCTTCTGGAGATCTTCGAACAGTTCTTCCGCACTGCCAATCAGTTCTTCCTGAATGGCCGCTGGCTTGTCGGAAAGCTCGGGAAACTCCTCGTCGAATGACAGTTGAAGTTGCGGATCGCTGTCTTCGGTTTCACCGACGCGCGGACACACAACGTAAACCTGTCGGCCTTCCTGCAGACGTTCCCGCACGAACTTCCAGGCACGCTTGCGAGTGTTCGCGTTATAGACGCGGTACGTTTTGACTTCCTGCCGACCAGGCGGCATATCAGACATCGTCGTCAAATCCAGATCGCCAAATTGTGTCAGACACAGACTGCGAGGAATCGGCGTGGCGGTCATCACCAGCACGTGTGGCGACTGGGTGCCGGTTGAAAACTGTGCCCGCTGCCCGACACCAAACTTGTGCTGCTCGTCGATGACGACCAGGCCGAGGTTTGAGAATTGAACGCCCTTCTGAATCAACGCCTGAGTTCCCACGATCAGTTGCACGTCGCCCGATCGGATTTCTTCCAGAGCTTTCTGACGCTGCGCGGGCGTCAGATTTCCGGTCAGCATACGCCGTTTGACGCGGCTGTGTGCCAGAGCCTTGTCGATGGTTTGCCAGTGCTGAGTTGCCAGCAACTCTGTCGGCGTCATCAGTGCCGTCTGGTGTCCGTTGGCGATGGCGACCAGAATGGCGTACATCGCGATGGCGGTTTTTCCGGATCCGACATCGGCCTGCAGTAAACGGTGCATCGGTCGTCCGGCATTCAGATCGGCAACGATGTCGGCGATCGCCTGGTTCTGCCCAGCCGTCATCTCAAACGGAAAGAGCCGACGAATCCGGCTGTCGATCTTCGCGGTGCAGGGCATCTTCGGAGCCGGCACGCCGGACCACCACACTCGCCGACGCAGTTCGATCGCCAGTTGAAACTCAACCAGATCCTGAAATACCAGTCGCCGGTAACCGGCGCGGTACTCGCCCATCGACTTTGGCAGATGCAGATTCTGGATCGCCTCGCGGATGCCCGGCAGTTTCCACGCGGCCAGACACTCAGGTGACAGTAGCTCCGGTACCAGGTCGACGTAATCCTCGACAGCCGCTTTGATGGCGCGACGGATCTCGTACATCTTCAAGCCGTCGGTGAGGCCGTACCTTGGAATCACGGCGACCGGCAGACCGTCCGCACTGGAAGCGTCGTCGAGTTCCAGCCACTGCGTGTGCGGATTGCTGAATTCCCACCGGCCCGAATTCATCTTCGGCTTGCCAGAGAACAACACGACGTTGTCCTGAAAAAACTTCTTCAGGACCCAGGGCTGGTTGAACCAGACGCCTCGCACAAACGCGCGACCGGATCGGATCAGTACCGCCGAAATCGTCTTGCCGTTTGACGTTCGTCGAGATTCCGTGTCGACGACCGATCCGCAGACACTCTGCTGCACGCCGGCTTCGAGTTCTGCCGGAGTCCGCACGTTGCTCAGGTCGAGCACGTCTCGCGGCGCGTTGTACAGCAGGTCGATCGCGACTCGAAGATCCAGTTTCTCCAGCAGCTTCGCGCGTTCCGGCCCGACGCCTCGCACAAACTGAACTGGCGTCTGCAGCTGGTCTTCCCAGTCCGGGCTTTCCACCTGCTGGTCGGTCGTCACTCGCGATGTCCGCCGTTCGGAGTCACTCATCGAGAAATACCCAGTCCGAAAACGTGGCTGCCTGCCCGACTCGATCGCCGTCGTCATTGACAAGATTCCAGACGATCGCCTTTTCAATCAGAAACCGCCGACCGGTGCTGGCGATTCGAATGCCTCGATAGTCGTCCACAAACCCATCACGGGAAGTTCGTTCGAGAAGTCGAGCCCGCTCGTCCCGATGCACCGGCTCCGCGGTCAGGCGAGACGGGGTCTGCAGCAACGTTGCGAGGTCCATCTCCCACAGGTCGAGCGCCGTCTGATTTCCATAGTTCAGAATGGGATCGGCCTGAGTCCCATGCGAAACGACAACGAAGCCCGCTTCGAACAACGCTTTCGATTGTTCTTCGTCCGAGCCGTTACGAGCGAGCAACTCCTCGCCCAGATATCGGCGATACGAGTTCAGCAGAATCTGCGTCTGCTCAATCCAGTTGTGTTCCTGCCACGGCTGCATCTGATTTCCTTAACGACACGTCCAGCTTTGCTCTTGCCAGCAATCATCAGTTTCTAAACACAGACATGATGAGGCACAGAGAACAGTAAGGCCTTAACTCTGTGTCTCTGTGTCTCTGTGGTTAGTTGATTCGTCCGATTCATTTTCTGACTCAGATTTCACCTGCCGTCGTTCGGCGATCAGCTTGCTCATGTCGACTTTCGGTTTGAGCGGGTACTCAGAAACCGGAACTCCCGATCCCGTGACTTCGCAAATTCTCAACCATCCGCGTGTGATCAGGTCTTCCTGCTGCCGGACGTGTTCTTCATCCAGCAGCCGTTTGTCGAACGGCCCATCAACCACGACCGGAACAAAGTCTTCATGCACGATGAACTGAGCTTGCACCGGATTGCAGCGAATGTGCCGCTCGGGCGATTTCGTCAGCTCACTCTCTGCCACCTGGCCAATGACAAATCGCAGATACAGATCGCTGTCGACAATTTCATCGACAGCCTCGCCACAAACTTCGCAGAGATATCCTTCGTCGCATTTCGCCATGAGATTTCCACTGAATTTATCTTGCGATTCACAACACCGGCGAGGGGCGGACCTTCGTCTGCTGACAACTCGAATGATTGTTGAACGATTGAAGCACAACCGCCGGAAGGCTCACGCCATCCGCTCGCTTTTGAACTGAAACAGCATTCCCGAACGAAGAGTTTATACCGATCCCGCAAACTTCGGCACGCTGCGGCGAGGTCTGTTTCAGCAACGGCGATCGCCGCTCAACGTTCGGTTGCCATCCTCAGACTGGCGTGTGAAACTGGGAAGTCTGGCGACAAACATGAACCAACGCGACCTTCCTACGCACTGGAGATACTGATGCTTCGATATGGTCTTCTCATCGTGTTCAGCTTCGGCCTGCTGATTCCTCAGAGCGTGCAGAGTGCCGACAATAAAAACAAACCCGGAGCGTGGACTGAAGTTCCAACGGACGACGCGGACTACCCATTGCAGGGCGAGTACCTCGGTTCTGTGGTTAACGACTGCCGCCAGTGCGAATCAGTTGGTCTGCAGGTCGTCGCGATGGGCGATGCGAAATTTTCTGCCGTCTCTTATCGAGGCGGGCTGCCCGGCTACGGTTGGCCGATTGGCGGAGATCGGGCGAAGTACCAGGGAACTCGCGAAGGAGCCGTCCTGACGCTGACCGGCGAGCATCAGCAGATCACCATTGAGAACGGACACGCGATCATCAGATCGGTCGGCGAGTACGCTCGACAGGTGGGCTCCGCGTCATTTGTGACTCGGCAGAGCGCGACGCTGGGAGCATGCCGACCGTGCAACGCCATCGCCCTGTTCGACGGCACGAACACCGACCTGCTGAAAGACGGTCAGATGACTGAAGATGGACTGCTGAAAGAAGGCACGGAAACTCGCGACGCGTATGGCGACTTCCGGCTGCACCTTGAGTTTCGACTTCCCTACATGCCCAAAGCCGTGGGGCAGGCGCGAGCCAACAGCGGCATCTATGTGCAAAGCCGTTACGAAGTGCAGGTGCTCGATTCGTTTGGCCTCGATGGAGAATTCAACGAATGCGGATCGCTGTACCGTGAAGTCAAACCAAACCTCAACATGTGCCTGCCGCCGCTTTCGTGGCAGACCTACGACATCTGGTTCCGCGCTCCGCGATTCGATGCCGACGGCAAGAAAGTTCAGAACGCCAACTTTACTGTCTGGCTGAACGGCGTCCCGGTTCAGGAAAACCTTGACCTGCCAACTCCAACAGGAGGCGGCAAACGAGTCGGCGAAGGCCCGAACGCTCTGCCGACCAAGATCCAGAACCACAGCAACCCGGTCCGCTTTAGAAACATCTGGCTCGTCCACTACGGAGTCGCCGGAACCAGCCACAACCAGCAGATCGCTTCTACCGAAGCCAGCAATGCTTTGGCAGGTCTCCTGCAGAAGATCGGCTACTCAAAGAACTGAGCCCGGCGAGTTGACGCTCTCTAAAGAGTTCAACCACGAAATACACAAAAAACACGAAAGGAAAAACGATTCTCCCTTTCGTGTTTTTTGTGTATTTCGTGGTTGGATTTCTGTCGGTCAGAATTACGGGATCAGCACGATCTTGCCAGTCAACGTGCCGCTGCCGCCGAGAGTGTTGTCTTCCTGAAGCTGGTGAGCGGCGGCGGCTTCCGATAACGGGAATGTCTTACCGATCTGCGGTGACCATCCGCCCGTTGTGGCCAGCTCGTTGATGGCGTCGGCGGATGCTCGTTGCTCGTCGGGTGTGGCGTTGAACATGGCGAAGCCGTGCAGTCGGAGATCCTTCACGTAGAACGGTCCGACGGGGAACTCAGGTCGAGCCGTGCGGCCAGCCATGAAGATGATCCGACCGCGCGGTGACATGAGTCCGACCGTTCGATCCGGAGTCGGTTCACGCTGAGTTTCGAACCAGACATGCAGGCCGCCGTAGGCTTCGGCGAACTCGCGAATCTGATCATCGAGGTTTTCGTCGTGATAGTTGATGACGCAGTCCGCGCCTCTGCTTTCACACAACGATTTCCTGTCATCGCTGCCGACCGTGGCGATGACTTTCGCGCCGGCCGCTTTTGCAAGCTGAACAACAGCCGAGCCGACTCCGCCGGTACCACCGTTGACGAAAACCGTTTCGCCAGCCGTTAAATCTCCGTGCAGATGCAAACCGAGATGCGCCGTGATTCCAACCAGCGATCCCGCGGCGGCCACGTCGTCTGACATGGCAGCGGGAGTTGGGTACAGCCACTCCTCGCCGACGGCGGCGTACTCAGCGAACGTGCCCTTTCGGCCAAACAGACTTTGATTGCTGCCCCAGACGCGGTCGCCAACTTTGAACCGGGTGACCTCCGAGCCAACGGCTTCAATGGTACCCGCCAGGTCGCAACCAATGATGTAGGGGAACTCCGTCGCCAGAGCGACCGCTCCGCTGCGGATGTAAGTGTCGATCGGGTTAACCGCGACCGCTCCGATCTTAACCAGCACTTCGTTGGCTGCCGGCTCAGGAGTGGGCAGGTCACCGTACTGAATGACCGACGATTCGCCGGTCACAGTAATAAAAGCAGCTTTCATCGGAGTGTCCCTGATTAACTGCGTGCGTCCGTTATTCCTGATCCGCGGCAGGCGAATCGGCGGGGAAACTCTGCTTGACGAGTTCCCTCACGAAAGGCGTGATGTCCTTTTCGTAGGAAAAAGATTCGCCGGAAGACTCGTCAAACTGCCGCGCCAGTTTGCCATCGACACCGAACACGAACACCGCAGGAATCGATGCGATTTTCAGTTTTTCATCCATCACGGTCAGGCTGTTTTCGTTCACGATGAAGTTGTCGAGCGTTGCCTTTTGCTGTTCGAGAAACTCCAACGCCATTTTTCGGGCTTCTTCAATTGGAAAGTCCGCCAGACCTTCGTAGTCCAGGCTCGCGGAGACGCATCGCACCTGGTCGTGAGGCAGCTCATTGTGAATCGCAACCAGACCGGGAAACTCGGTCATGCAGGGTGGGCAGGAAGTTGACCAGTAGTCAACAATGACAATCCTGCCTTTGGATGCGGCGATGGCAGCCTGCAGCTCATCAAACGTGGCGATGGTCAAGTCAACGGCTTCTACTGAAGCAGTAATGTCGGTATCTGAATCAGTTACCAACTGAGAAGCTTCCGGCGAGTCGCTGGCTGCATTACTGGTGCTGGCGTCGTGCGAGGATGGGTCAGTCGAAGGTTCCTGATCGCAGCCAGTAAGTAGAACGAGCGTGAGGGCGATCAGAGCAGCACGCGTAATCACAGTTTGAGGCATGTCGATGTTCCACTCTGCGTTTCGTTGTCGTAGCCAAAAAACTTCAACGCGAACTGAGCGAGCAGCAGCGCGACAGTATTACGCGTGTTGCAGGAGCATCTCGCGAAACTGGCCGAAGAGGTAATGGCTGTCGTGTGGTCCGGCTGAAGCTTCCGGGTGATACTGCACGGCGAACGCAGGGTAATCGCGGTGCCGGATCCCTTCGACCGTTTGATCGTTGAGGTTGACGTGCGTGACTTCCAGGTTCGATGGCATCGAAGCAGCGTCCAGGGCGAAACCATGATTCTGTGAAGTGATCTCGACCTTGCCGGTACTCTTGTCGAGAACCGGCTGATTGGCACCTCGGTGTCCGAACCGCATCTTGAAGATTTCAGCGCCACAGGCCAGACCAAGCAGTTGATTGCCGAGGCAGATTCCAAAGACAGGGACTTTGCCGAGCAGGCCCTGAATGGTCGAAATCGCGTAGTCCAGCGGTCGAGGATCGCCGGGGCCGTTGGAAAGAAAGACGCCTGCGGGAGACAGCTCAAGAATCTGCTCCGCGCTCCAGGTTCCTGGTACGACGGTGACTTTGCAGCCGAGTTGTCTGAGGTGTCGCGGAATGTTCCACTTCATGCCGTAATCGATCGCGACAACGTGTGCGCCTTCTTCGGTCGATGCGGCGTGAAGACCTTCGTAGCCGAACGTGACCGGGTCCCGGGTAATGTCGTGAAGGCCTTCTGACCAGTCGGCGCTATCCGTCGGGATGACTTCCCGGGCAAGATCCTGGCCAGCGAGTTCCGGACTCGTGCGAGCTTTTTCAATCAGCGAGTCGTTATCGAGATCTTCGGTCGAAATAATCCCCGTCATTGCCCCGTGAATTCGAATTCGTCTGACGAGGGCTCGTGTATCGAGTCCTTCAATTCCAATGACACCGTGCTTTTCGAGGTAGGAATCGAGTGACTGACTTGAACGGTAATTGCTCTCGTGGCGGCAGAGTTCCTTGACGATAAACCCTCGCAACGAAAGTCCGCCGCTTTCGACGTCTTCGGCGTTAATTCCGTAGTTACCGATCAGCGGGTACGTCATGGCGACGATCTGGCCGCAGTAGGACGGGTCGGTAAGGATTTCCTGATAGCCAGTCATGCTGGTGTTAAACACGACTTCGCCGTGAATTTCACCAGAGGCACCAAAGGCTCGGCCGTCAAAAACCGTACCATCAACCAGAGCTAGTTTTGCTGGACGACTCATAGTGCACACCGAGAGCGTGGTAACGAATAGTGATCGCAGAATTTCCTCTGCAGAAGGCGAGCGCGCAGACTCGCGAGGCGGGAGCGATTTTTATCAAAACGCAAACTGAAAAAGAAGAGACCACCCGAATGGATGGTCTCTTTTGCCATGTAGCCTGATGTTCGACCCGCTCAGTCAGCGTTGCTGTTTTCGTCCTGACGCAGCACGAAATCACTGAATCGTAACGATTCGCCCGTTTCAGCAGTCATGTTTGTAAACAGTTCGCCCATGATCCGGTGAAAGTGCTCGCGGCGGACCGAATAGAAATTGTGCTTACCGTCTCGCCTCGCTTCGATCAGGCCGGCCACACGCAGCAGAGCCAGATGATGACTGACTGCCGGTTGACTCTGATCCAGACGCTCGCAGAGAGCTGTAACGTGCAGCTCGCCTTCACGCATCAGATACATCAGGATCCGCAGGCGAGTTTCGTCTGAGAGTAATTTGAAAGTCTGGACAAGATCCTGCTCCAGCCGATCCGGTAAGCCTGTAGATGCCACTTTTCGGCTGTTATCGATTTCTGAGAGACTGCTGATCATGTCGTCCTCGGTTTCTGCTTCGCGAACCGGCTCATCGTTCGGTGTCGCATTGCCATGATTGTCTGTCAACGCACAACCTTTGTATTGACAGCCTGCCGGAGACTGTGAAAGCCACCTGGCCGGCCTGATAACGCAACACTCCCGGAGCGGTTAAACGTACCGGTAGGTCGCAGATCTACGATAGGAACTGAAAAACTGTCGAATCAGTTATGAAAAAATGAAAGAATCGCCCGAAGTTTGTAATAGTAGTCGCATTGCCACCGCGGAAGATGACGCATGAGCTGGCAAACTACTTTGATTGCTGACGAAACGTCACTTGAAGTGATTGATGGCCCAGTGAAAGAAATGGAAAGCACGGAACGTGCGTCGATTGGGTCATCGAGAAAAGGTTTAAGGCATTATGGACAGAGCGAAATGGCCCGTCAATCAGTGCACATGGATTTTCATCAAGGCCAGGTAATTACCTCATTGGGTCATGATTTGCTTTCGATTTTGCGGGTGACTGAGGCAGCGACAGGGTTTCTGCTTCATCAAATCGGAGCTGACGGCCCTCATCGAGCTTCATGGCAGGATCAGAACATTCGTCAGTCGTCAGAGAGCCTGCGCTGGAAACCGGCTGAGTCAGACTCAGGCTGGCAGGGACATTCTCGGAGCAGTCCTCGACGCGACGGATATCTGCTCCCAGCGAGTTCAAGCGTTTTTCGAGCTGCTCATAGCCACGGTCCAGATGATAAATTCGGCGAATGACTGATTCTCCGTCAGCAGCCATGGCAGCCAGAACAAGCGCCGCACTGGCTCGCAGGTCCGACGCCATCACACAGGCGCCGTGCAGTCTGTTGGTTCCGCTGATGATGGCACTCTGCCCTTCCCGGTGGATGCTTGCACCAAGCCGGACCAGTTCGGCAACATGCATGAAACGGTCGGGAAAGACCTTGTCAGTCACAACACTTATGCCATCGGCCCTGCTGAGCAGCGCCATGAACTGCGCCTGCACATCAGTCGGCAAACCAGGATACGGGAGTGCCGAACACTCGGTTGGCGTCAGTCGGTCGACAGGGAGTACGTGCAGAGTGCTGCGGTCTGAACCGGCGTCTTCAGCGATTTCGATGCCGACTCCGACATCGTTCAGCTTGTCGAGTACGGCACTCAGATGAGCTGTGCAGACATTTTCTACGACGACGTCACCGTGAGTAATTGCTCCCGCGATGAGTAGCGTCGCCGCTTCGATCCGGTCCGGAATGACGTGGTGCTCAGCGCCCGATAACGATTTCACGCCTTCAATTCTCAGAAACGGAGTGCCGAGTCCCTCGATTCGTGCGCCCATCGCGTTGAGCAGGCGACCGTAATCTGCGACTTCCGGTTCGCACGCTGCTGATTCGATCGTTGTAACGCCATCGGCCAGCGCGGCAGCGGCCATCACGTTACAAGTTCCCGTGACCGTGCTTCCGAACGAGCCCCCCAGAAAGACTCGCCCACCACGCAGTCGCTTTGCGGATGCAATGACATAGCCTCGTTCGATCCGAATATCGGCCCCCAGAGCTTTAAGTCCTTTCAGGTGCAGATCAATCGGACGGTCGCCGATGTTGCAACCGCCCGGTAGTGACACGGTTGCACGTCCTCGACGAGCCAGCAGCGGCCCTAGTACACAGATACTGGCTCGCATGCGACGGACAAGTTCGTAGTCAGCAACGACGGGAGAGTCGTCAAACACTTCCAGTCGCAGCGAGTCGTCCGCCTGTCGGTCTGTGGCGACTCCCAGCGTGCCCAGAAGTTGAGACAGAGTCTGTACATCGACGAGATCAGGAACGTCGTGGAGGGTGATCGGGCCATCCGCCATCAGAGACGCAGCCATGATCGGCAGCGCTGCGTTTTTGGCTCCACTGACGCGAACGCGACCTTTCAGGGGCCTGCCGCCCCGCACCACAAACATGTCCATCCCTGGAACTCCTCAACCTGAGTTGGTTTTGCGTCAGCTGGTCGGATTCTTTCTGGCCCAGACCACTCGTGAATGACCTCCAAGGTCCTTCACCACTTGAGCGGGCTCATACTGATTCGTCATCGCAAACAGCTGGATGACAGAATCAGCCTGCTGGGAGCCAATTTCCAGTAGTAGTGCTCCACTGTTCGTCAGCCACAGGGTCGCTTCGGTAATCAGCCGCCTCACGATATCCAGCCCGTCTTTGCCACCTCGGAGAGCGAGTGCGGGTTCGTGCAGCCGAATATCCGGCGGCAGTGTATTCATTTCCTCATCGGTCACATACGGCGGATTGGCAGTGATGACATCGAACGACGCGTCGCTCGCGAGCGGGCTGAACAAGTCCCCCTGCAATAGCGTGATCCTGCTGGTCAGACTGTGCTTTTCGATGTTGTGTCGAGCAATCCGGCACGCATTTTCGTCCAGTTCAATCGCGGTCAGAACAGAGGCGGCACAGTTCGAAGCAATTGCCACCGGGACACAGCCGGTTCCCGTGCAGATATCCAGAATTCTGGGCGATGGAAGCTCGTTTGCGATTTCCAAGGCAGTCACGACGAGCGATTCGGTGTCGGGGCGAGGAATCAGTACACCGGATTCGACATCGAATTCGAGCCCGAAAAATTCGCGGAAGCCGACAAGATAAGCCACTGGCTCCAGCGTAGCCCGCCGCCGGACAAGATCGCGCATGGTCGCGCGTTCTTCCGGGGTAAGCGGCACGTCGTACTGGGTGTAAAGCTGAATCCGTTGGCAACTTCGTGCGTGAGCCAGCAGAATTTCGGCATCCAGTCGCGGCGATTCGCTACCGTGCAGCTTCAAATGCCCGATCGTCCAGTCGAGAACTTTTTTAACAGTCCAGACTTCGTCGGCATCGGCAGTTTCTGAAGTCCCTTCGCCGCTCACTGGGTATTCCGTGTCCGGCACAGCGATCTAAACTGCGCCGCCCTTGAGACGTTCCATCCGGTCGAATTCGAGCAGACCGTCGATCAGCTCGTCGAGATTTCCCTGTAGCACCTGATCCAGCTTGTGGACGGTCAGGTTGATTCTGTGGTCAGTGATCCGGTTCTGCGGAAAGTTGTACGTTCGAATTCGCTGACTGCGGTCTCCGGACCCGACCAGCGTGCGACGGTGTTCGGCCCGCTCGTCTGCGGCTTCCTGCTGTTTCTGTTCCAGAAGCCGACTCCGCAACACTCGCATTGCCTTGGCGCGATTCTTGTGCTGGCTTTTCTCGTCCTGAATTTTAACGACGATCCCGGACGGAAGGTGTGTGATGCGGACGGCGCTTTCCGTCTTGTTGACTTTCTGGCCGCCGGGACCGCCGGCACGCATCGTATCGATCTGAAGATCTTCGTTGTCGATTTCAATTTCGACGTCAGTGGCCTCGGCCATCACAGCCACCGTCGCGGCGCTGGTGTGAACGCGTCCCTGGGCTTCGGTTTCGGGGACTCGCTGGACGCGATGCCCGCCACTTTCGAATTGAAGACGGTGATAGCAACCTTCGCCGGAAATGGACAAAACCAGTTCCTTCAGTCCGCCGAGTTCAGATGCATTCATTTCCATGATTTCGAACTTCCAGCCGTTCAGTTCGAAATATCGCCGATACATCTCGAAAAGATCGCGAGCGAACAGGGCGGCTTCGTCGCCGCCGGCTCCCGCTCGGATTTCCATGATGCAGCTGCCGCGGGTCAGCGAATCGCCCGAGAGAACGACGTCTTCCAGCTCTTCCCGCATTTTTTCGTACTGCGCTGTCAGGTCGGCCAGCTCATCGCGAGCGTACTCTCTCGCCGTGGATTCTGTTTCTTCGTGAAACATTTCCTTGGCCGTCGCGCAGTCTTCTTCGAGCTGGTTGAACTCGCGAGTTCGAATCGCCACTTTCGCCAGCCCGCCGTATTCGCGTTGAATGTCCAGCAGTTTCGACGTGTCGGCGAGGATTTCGGGATCCTGCAACTGCTGCTCAAGCTCTTCGTAGCGTTTGAGCTTTTCCTGCAGAGTGGGAAACATCAGGGATCATCCTTCACCAACGGGGACTGAGGACTATAAATCCAAACGCGACTTGTCTGTCCGACAGGTTCGGATTGTTCCCGGCAAAAATCCCCCGCTGCATGCGAGTTCTGCAAGCATGCCGCCTGATGATCGTTGGCCGCGAGATGTTCGCCGCAACACCAACAGGCACGAGGCAACAGCCGCCACATGAAACACTCCAGCGAGCCTATCATGAGGATTTCGTCTGTCACCCCGATGGCTAACTCTTCTTGCGATTGGCCCAGTCGTACTTCTTCTGGAACTTTTCAACACGACCGGCGCTGTCGATGTACTTCATCGTTCCCGTGTAAAACGGGTGGCAGGCAGAGCAGATATCGATCTGCAGTTTTTCGACGGTACTTCGAGTCTGGAAGTTGTTGCCGCAGCTGCAGTGAACTTCAGTCTCGAAGTATTCCGGATGAATGTCTTTCTTCATGACGCTACCTGAGTGCAAAGCCGACTATGGGGTTTGTTGACCACGCCTTGGGATCAACTTGAGAATCACCGGGAAACCGCTCATGCGGATCGGGTTGGAAGCAAGCCGCGCAGTCTATGAATGACTTCTCGAAACAGCAAGTGCGTCGCCTGTCTTCGATGACGACGTGTTGCTCTGAAGCAAAAAATTTCTGGTCGTTACGGTTGATCCATCGCTGACCGAGTCTTCGCTGGCTGGATTTCCGGCGGCTTCCGCTCGAAATGACTGGATGGCCAGCATGATGGCGCCTGTCACCAGAAGGCAGTCTGCTCCATTAAAAATGGGATAGTGGTACGACCCGAAGGTGAACGCGAGGAAATCGCGAACGCCGTAAATTACAGTTCCATCAGGTCTTACGCACTCGTGTAGACCGAGGCGGTCATACAGATTGCCGAGAGTTCCGGCCGTGATCAGGCCCAGGGCTGTCGTCAACCAGAGACTGTTCGCCGCACGATAGACGAACAGCCAGACGGAAACACCGGCAATCGCGACAACACTCAGCAGGGCAAACAGCCAGGTATATCCCTGGCCCATTCCCCACAAGGCCCCTTCGTTAATGCTGGTGAAGAAGGAGAATTTCCCCCAGTTTCCGAAGAAATTCTGCGTCCAGTCACTTCGCCCGGCTGGGTATCCCAGTTTTCCGAACACCGACGATTTCGATCCAAGATCGATCGCCACGCCAGCAATGGCCAGCAGGAAAAACCAGACGTAGCGGTTTCGGGGAACTGGTGTCATGTGTACTGAGTTTCGCGTTTCCGTTCACACTCGACGCAATTGCGAGCCCACGGAATTGCCTTCAGGCGGGTCTTAGGAATCAGAGCCTTACGCCCTGTCTTGCCCTCTTCGGCACATCCTTCACAAAGGCCGAATGTTTCGTCCTCGATCCGTTTCAGAGCTGAAGAGATTTCCTTGAGAGTTTCCTGTTCGTTGTGAATCAGGTCGAGAGCAAAATCCTGCTCGTAGTTATCCGAGCCGAGTTCCGCGGGATGCGTCGGTGATCTCGAATCTTCTTCGCGACCGAAAGCGCCGTCGGTGATGTTGTCAACATCGCCACGCAATCGACCAGAAACTAACAACAGCTGCTTCTGAAACTGTGCGAGTTCCATCTTGGACAACGACATGGGCGCTCATTCTCTGCTGTGAACATTCCAGACGATTCCGTCTCTGCAAATGTTCGTCCAAGCCGGTTGCCATCCTGACAACCTGAAATTGAAGGGAGACAGTATTGCCTGATTTTCTCACTCAATCAAGCAGAGCAGAGTACGAGCGAACTGTGTCAGCTGTTGGTGGTTTGGCGATAAGGTGTTTACTCAAAGTAGTTTACGACACTTCAGGCGGATACCGCACAGATCGAAGGCGATGGATGCAGGTCTCGATGGTTTCATGAGTTAGCACAAGTTTCGATCACTTCAGTGCGCGTTCGGACCGATTCACGAATTCCAGGAAAGGCTGACACCGAAGCCGAGCGAAGTTGAAGAATCCGACCAAGTGTGGCCAGATGATTCCGGAGTGGCCCCTTCCACTCAGGCTTCGCTCGATCCGAACGTCAGGATAAAGACGGAGCCACCGTCTTCACGCGGTACAACCCGGCATCCGCCACCATGGCGTTCGGCGATGCCTCTCACGATGGCCAGACCGGCCCCGGTGCCCTCGATGTTTCGACCAACGGCTCGCTGGAAGAGGTCGAAGATTCGTTCGCCATGTTCGACATCAATTCCGGTCCCGCGATCCCGGACCACAATTCCGACTTCAGCCCCTGCAAGCTCGTCGTCAGTGGCGACAGCGATCTCCACATTCGGAGCTTCGCCTGGCAACGTGAATTTCAGCGAGTTGGCTACGAGATTCTGAACGGCCTGAATCAGCCAGCGGCGGTCGCCAGTCACGGTCGGTAATGGCTCATGCACGGTGACCGTTGCTGCCATTTGTTCGATTCTCGCCCCCAGAATTTTCAGAACGCTGCTGACGATTTCACCCAGGTCGACCGCCTCGGATGCGTCAACCGTTCGCTGGGCTCGCGAAAGCAGCAGAACATCGTCCAGCAGATTCTGCATTCGGTCAGAAGCTTCGATGACACGTTTCAGGAACCCTCTGCTGCGCTCGTCCAGCTTCTGTTCTGCCTGTTCTCTGATCAGCATCGAGAAGCTTTGAATGGCTCTCACCGGCTCTTTCAGGTCGTGCGAGATCACATACAGGAGCGAGGTCAGATCCCGGTTTCGAAGTTCCAGCTCTTCCTGAGCGGCTCTGCGAATTTCAGCGGCTTCCACCTGTGGCGTGATGTCCCAGAAAACAAGTTGAGTGCCCGCGACGTTACCGTCGACGTCGTGAATCACAGTTTTGATAGTTTGAATGTGCCGTTGCTCTCCCTGGAAGTTCGACGTCTCGACGAAGTCAAGTTGCTCTCCCGTATCGATGACCTGCTGATCGTCTTTGCGATACTGGTCGGCAAGTTCCTGAGGCGAGAAGTCGTAATCGTCGTGGCCGACAATTTCTTCGAGTGGCTTGCCGAAAGCATCCCGGAGCGCGCGGTTTACAAACACGAATTCGCCGTCGAGATTTTTCCTGGCAACACACAGCGGAATCGTTTCAACCAGGGACTCATAAAGCGCGCGTGATTCCCGAAGATTCGTTTCTGCGCGAAGACGCTCTGTCACTTCACTCAGGAGTTTGTTGTTAGCAGCCTCAAGTTCGACCGTGCGTTCGGCAACGCGGCGTTCCAGTTCTTCGTTGAACGTTTCGAGTTCTTTCTCACGAAGCTTTCGCTCGGTGCAGTCGATGATCGTTGACTGAATGGCCGGCCCGCCATCCCAGTCGACAAGTCGGACGTTGTTTTCCAGCCAGACGTTCGTGCCGTTTTTTCGCAATCCTTTGTATTCGTATCTCGTGGGAGCCGGCTCGCCCGCCAGTCGAGCTTCTCGATAGCTCCGTAATCGTTCGTGTTCATCCGGAGCAGCGAACTGAAGTGTGGTTGTCGCCTCGCGAACTTCCGCAGTCGAGTAGCCAAAAATCCGAGACCAGGCTTCATTGACGAACAGTGGTTTGTCGTGTCGATGGATCAGAATGCCCTGAATTGAACCTTCGACCAGATTGCGAAAGCGGCGTTCGCTGGACTCGACAGCCAGCCTTGCCTGAACGCGGTCGGTCACGTTTTCAACCAGTGTCATGCGGTAAGCGGATTCGCCGTCCCCGTCGAAAATCCAGTGTGCTGACAAACGCACCCACACAATTCCGCCGTCTTCGCGGACATACTTTTTGCGGACGGAAAAGTTTGAGAACTCATCAGGCGTCGTGTCCGGATGAGACACGTTTGAATTGAGATCCTCGGGTGGCGTCAACTCCACCGTTGTTCGGCTCAGTAGCTCTTCTTCAGTGAAGCCGGTCATGTCGCAGAAGGCACGATTGACGCGGATGAAGCGCAGGTCGCGGTCAACAAAGGTGACGCCGATCGGCCCGTCTTCGAAGCCGCTGCGAAAGTGAGCCTCGCTCAGGAGCAATGCCTGCTCGGCTTGCTTTCGACGTGAGATATCGATCACCGTCGCCTGAATGGCAGACTCTCCATACCAGGTGATCTGCTGGACCAGGTTTTCCAGCCAGAACACGGTTCCGTCTGCACGCACTCCTCGATATTCGTACTGAGTTGGTGCGGCCTCGCCTCGCATCCGGAGTTGCATGTAGCTCAGGAGTCGCGGGCGTTCAGACTCGTGGATCAACGGCAGGACGTCGTCCATTTGCAGGACATCGTCGACAGTCAGCCCGTGAAGTCGCGCCCACGCTCTGTTGACATACAGCGGCTTCTGATGACGGTGGATCAGGATGCCTTCGATCGCTCCCTCAACGATTGCTCGAAACATCGTGTCATCGGGCGACCGTTGAAAAGTCGTCGCACTGGAAGGTTGGTCCGGCATGCGTCAACCATCTCCGCTGTGTTGTACTGACTGACGTGCAATTCTGAGGTGTCGACCAGTCTGGAGTCTGAATGCCGGACAGAATATCCACTCGTGCTGACTTTGCAGAGCAAATTCTCTCCAGACGCGATTGCGGGTTATCGTCTGATGAAAGGCTACTACGACAGCCTGCTCGACTTAGTGTTGTTCCGACGTTGTTATGGAGCCCCAAGTAGCTTACTGACGGCGTCCATGAGAACTCCTTCAACGGAAGGAGCGACTCGCGACGCTCGTGCGCTGGTCTCATAGCCGCCCTGGCTGTACGCGATTTCGGTTCCAATGTAGCCGGGCGAGTAGTCACCGTACGCTGCCATCGCGACGAAGAGTTCTGGCCGCAGTTTCTGAGCCGCCAGCTGGTACTCGACGAACAATTCACCAGGCAGGTGCAATAGACGGCAGTCGTTTAACGAGAGGCATGAAATGTCGATTGTTTCCTGCTGGTTGCAGCGCCGCAGCCAGATCAGATGTTTGGCGGCGAACCACCGATCGGTCGGTGTGGCCTCTTTGTTCTGAACCGTTTTCAACAATGCCGATTCATCAAGGTGCGCTGCGACCGGCAGCGAAACTGGTTCGAACGACCACGCGACATCGCTTGCTTTCAGCGGCGACTTTTCAGTGGCTTCCCACGCCTGCTTCATGCCAGCGGCAACTTTGTCCGCCAGTACCTGCCGATTTTCTTTGGAGCCATCGTTCCATTTGCCTGCCCCGATATTGCCGCCTGCTCCGTTGAAGTGGATATGTGGAAAGTGGGATTCTGACTGTCGGGCGTTTCTGGCCAGTCCGGGAAAGTCGGGATTCGACATGCCGGTGCGGTAATAACTTTGCGGATGACAGGCGTAGTAACTCAAAGCGACCAGCGGCTCGTCGCCATTCCAGAAGCTGACCATCTTCAGCTGCGGGTCGATGGTTCCGACTGGAAATGCTCGTAGCTCCGGATCTCGAGTCGCTGTCCAGCGGGTGAATTTGACTTTGCCGTCTTCGCCGAGAATTCTTCGGTTGGAAGCCACTTCCTGGACAATTCCGATCCCAAGGCCGAGATGCGTGACAGGCCTGGCCTGCTTGATCGCATGACGAATAGCGATCGAAGCCCGATGCACGACATCGCGTCCGAACGCGTCGTCGAAGCCTGAGTTCTCAAGACCGTGATCGCGAAGCAGTTCCTCGACGGCGAAGTCACAACGAGGCGCGTCGTGCTGGTGCAGAGTGTGTACGACAACGCGTTGCGGAATCGTTGCCGCGGCTTTGGCGAAGCTTTCTTTGAAGACGATCTGTCCGCCCGTGCCGATTCCAATCCAGTCGACAGCGCAGAGAACGATCGGCTGCCCCGCTCCGGTCAACACGACGCCGCGACAGCTCAACGGCGTCTGCACGCCAATCGCCGGGTCATAAGCCAGCGTGGTTCCAACGGGCGGCGTGGCGTCGACCTCAAACGTCGCCAGCTTCAATTCCGCGCGAGTCTTTGAGGCGAAGCCACAGAGAATCAGAGCCAGCAGCATAGCAATTACGTGTCGTTGCATTTCAAAGTCTCCACGTCAGAGTCGAGGTCAGTCAGGCTGCCATATCATGCGCCAGTGTGACTCGTCCCGTGAACTGTGCGGAGAAATTTTCGACAACCGTACGGAACCCTGCAGCGTCGTCCCTTGCAGACGCGCGGTGAGGTCTCCTGCTGACGATGCCAGTAATTCGAAGTTACCGCGATCGATTCTGGTGACCGAGCCGCGGTTGCCACTGACCGGGCCTTCGTAATCCAGGTACGCCTTCCGGTGATCCGGCAGGTGCATGGCGGCGATTTCGCAGGCCAGGGACGGAATTCGATCGAGCCGCCAGGTCAGAAGGACGTCGCCATGTTCGAGCATGAAGTCCCAGTGGAGTTCCGGGTGGTCATGTTCGAGCAGCACGAATTGCGGCATCTGTCGATACTCACTTCAGGTCGAAGTGGAGTGTCACTGGTTTTGCCAGTGGTACTCTTTTCAACGTGCTGTTACAGCAACGTTTCCAGCAGAAGTCGCAGCTTGCGCATTTCCAGAGCCAGCGTGTCGTTGTCCATCGGGCCGCGATCAAAGTCGACAGACAATGCTCGGTGGTAGCCTTCACGGGCAAGCATCTGAATGATTCGAGCGTAATCGACTTCGCCCAGTCCGACCTGTACCTGCACCTGTTTGTCGGTGCTGTCTCGCAGCAGCGTGTGATAGACGTGAGGGAAAACCTGATCCCACGACTGGTTGCTGTGCGGGCCGCAGATGTAGTAGCTCGGGTCAAGCGACAACCCGAGGCCACGTACCGACTGACACAGTTCGACGGCGGTGTGCGGGTCTTCGGTCAGCTGCCCGGTTTTTGTGTGGATGGAAATCAGAATCCCATCTTCGTTGCCGATGGCGACAAACTGCTTGAGGCGGTCGATCTCAGAATTGAACGGTGTTCCAATCGGTGACGATGGTACCGTGATCTGAGTAACTCGAAGCAGCTTTGCGGTCGCACAGAGTCCCTTCATGGTCTCGTTGTCGATGTCGTGCGCGACCGTAAAGGCAACCGGCGTGAGGCGGCTTAACTCTCGATATCGCAAAACGAAAGCCTCGGGGTCACCGGCGACTTCGGAAGGCTTCAGGTGGTTTGAGGACTCGTCGAGCCAGATGTCGATCCGGTCATATTCCAGATGAACGATGTGCTCGCAGGCTTCTTCAAATTTCAGATCAGCGAAGCATCGAGAAGATGCAGCAATAAACACGGCGCCACTCCCTTGAATTCGTGCTCGCCAGGCAACGGCTGGCCCCCTGGCGAAGACTCTGCGGCAGAGGCCACAGAACAAGCTTTCTGCCGAACGGTGGGAATATTTCGGGGACGCTATCCCTTTTTGAACATGGTACTTACGACCTGGATAGCAAACCCGTCCCCCGGCTGGCTGAAAGGCGGGTGGCAATCTAACGGGAATGGGCTGGAGCTGCAATATCGGTGGACTTTCACGGTTAATCCGGTTGTCCGTCTTGCATCGATTCTCCGAATTTCACAGCCGACATGGTCGATAAGTCCCTTTGAGCAGCGAGTCGTGGTCGGAACAGCCGGTCACACCGCAGCCGGGTTCCGTGTGAGTCTGGCGTCCCGCTCCGCTGCCGGCAGGAAGCACGAATCAACTTTGCTTCACCGCGGAACGCCGTTCCGGGTCAGGCAGGTTTCCAGAGACATGGAAGGGATTTCCAATGAGACAGTCTGTTGCTCTACTCGTCTGTTGCGGCCTCGTGATCGCCACTGTTGGCTGCAGCCAGAATATGGGCACCGTACGAGGCCAGGCCCCCGGTCAGTATCAACCGGATCCGTACCAGATGGCGGCGAATGGCGGCGGAGGCATGCGAATCGCTGGGCCGCAACCCGGAGTCCAATACTACGATGGACCGGCTTATGATCCGAACCAGTTCAGTTCGGCTGACTGCCCGATGTCCCCTCAGGGGAACAACTGCCCGGTCTGCCCACAGACGAATGGATTCAACTCCTGGCGGCCGACGCATCATCACACCTGGGAATACAACGCTCCGCGAGGCTTGACCTACCCTGACCAGAACCAGCCACCGGCCACCGTGCAGTACCCTTACTACACGATCAAAGGCCCGAGCGACTTCTTCATGAAATAACACGGCGTTGAAGCACTGTTTTTCGACGCTGAATGAATGCCATGAACCGGCCATTGCGGGAATTGTTTCCGTAATGGCCGGTTTTATCCTGCGATGAAAGCATCGCTGTTATGGCGACTCGGTGCGTTTCCTCGGCGAGTGCTGCTTGGCAAACCTTCTCGGCAAGAACTACTCGGCAAGCGTCGCGGCGGCTTCGACCAGAGATCTGACCATGCAGCCGGTGGCTCCGCCTTCGCGGTGAGCGGAATTGCTCGACGCGAACGACGGGCCGGCAATGTCGAGATGCACCCACGGTTTCCGGGCGACGAATTTTTCGAGAAACTTGGCGGCGGTAATCGCGCCGCCCCAGCGACCGCCAATGTTACGACAGTCGGCGACTTCACTTTTGAGCAGCTCTGCAAAGTGGTCGAACATGGGCATCTGCCAGATATCTTCTCCCGCCGTCGCCGCTGCGCTGGTAATTGTGTCGCACCAGTTCTGATCGTTGGTGAATGCTCCCGTCACCTCTTCGCCCAGAGCGACGACGCACGCTCCGGTTAATGTTGCCAGGTCGACAATTCTGTCGGCACCTTTGTCAACGGCGTAACTCAGCACGTCCGCGAGAACGAGTCGGCCTTCGGCGTCGGTGTTCTGTACTTCGATCGTGACTCCGTTGCGAGCAGTCAGGATGTCGCCCAGCTTGTACGACGTGCTGCTGATCATGTTTTCGACCAGGCCCATGTACGCCACAACGTTCACCGGCAGTTTCAGTCGTGCGATGGCGGCCACGGCTCCCAGAGCGGTGGCCGCGCCAGCCATATCACACTTCATCGTGATCATGCTTTCGGACGGTTTGATCGACAGCCCGCCACTGTCAAAGGTCACGCCTTTCCCGACGATGGCCAGCGTGGGGGCATCCGCAGCAGCTCCCTGATAACTGATTGCAACAACGCGCGGCCCCCGGTTAATGCTGCTGCCCTGCGACACAGCCAGCAGAGAACCCATTTTCTCGGCTTCCAGCTCTGCCTGTCCCAGAACGTCAACCTGCAGACCCAGGTTCGTGGCGACAGCCTGAGCGCGACTGGCAAACGATTCCGGGTAGAGCATCTGCGGTGGCAGGTTTACCAGCTCGCGGGTCAGATTGATGGCTTCTCCAAGGATGACGCCGCGTTCGATGGCGGCGGTCGCGTCTGACTGGTCTGCCTCTGTCAGGACGATCGAAGCAGCGGTCAGCGGAAAATGCTCCGGCTCGGCTTTCAGCGAGTCCTGCCCTTGAGCGCCGACAAGAATTGCCGTGGCTGCGGTTTCAACGGCAACTGCAACACTGATTGATTCCAGGCTGGCATCGGACAGACAGATTGCGACCGTGATGCCGTCCTGCGAGGAAACCTTGCGCACCGCCGACATTATTGCTTTCTCGAAGCGGGCGCGAGTCAGCTCGGCGGATTTCCCCAGCCCGACAAACAACACGCGGTCGGCAGCAAGTCCTGGAACATCGTGCAGCGGCAGCAGTTCTGCGAGCTTCCCTTTCAGGTCACCTGTTTCGAGCAGTCTTGAAACCGAGCCGTTCAAGGCAGTGTTAAGTTCACCGAGCGAGCCTGAAAGGTCAGGGGCTTCCGGCAGTCCAACGATCAGCCAGCTGCACTCAACTTTGCTCCACGTTCCGCTGCTTAGAGAAATATTCATCCGTGAACTCCGCTCCTTCGATCCGACGAGGCAACAGGCTGAGCAATATTGCTGCGTGCCTGGCTTGAAATGGTTTGCCAAATCGTGGCGGCTGATCAGAGATTGTCAATCCGCGCCGCGAGTCGCGGTCAGCCGTCGGTCAGATGCCGTGAGAATCCGCCGCTCAGAATACGATTTCAAGCCGCTGGTCTTCGTTAAGCATGCGGGACTTCAAGTGGATCGTGTCGCGGATCAGTCTGCTCGCACCCGGCACCGGAATCATGATTTGAACATGATTCTTAATGACAGGCAGGCGGCTGGTAGACTTGAGCTTGATAATCCGACCACCTCGTTCAGAAGCAGGCACCAGTTCCTTTCGTGTCGGGTCAAACGGGAGGTACTGCACGTAAAGGTCAGTGCCTTCGACTTTGCCACTCAGGTCAGAAATGTGGTACTGCTTCGTTTCTTCCGGCAGGCGAATTCGGATCACAATCATGTAGTCCCTGCCAGGCTTCGGATCTTCAGGCACGGTCCAGGCACTGAAGCTGCCTTTGCTCACGGCCTTGCCACCTTCAGGCATGCTGAACGCGAATCCAAAGCCTTCGCCCGTGTTGCCGCCATCGCCGTTATTTCCCGCAACGCTGGCCGTGCTGTCGAGCAGGCTGCTGCTGATCTCTGCCTCGGCGGTTGTAATTGGGATTTTTGTCAGTTGTGGCAGCTGATTCTGAGAGCTGCCGGCTGGCTCGACCGTCAGGTCCATGATCTCGGTAAATTCGATGGGCATCGCATCCACATCGGTGATGATCATCGAAATCGACTGATTGTCGTCCAGACTGTGGTAGACAATCGCTGACATGCCGCCCAACAGGATCGCGTGAACGATGAATGAAACTCCGTAACCGCAAGTCGCGTTGCTGACCAGCCAGAGAATGGCGAGCTTTTTCCAGTCGAGTTTTTCGGGTTCGTCATCTGCGGCTTCAATCAGGGCGGCACTCGCAACGGCTGGTCTCGATTGCGAGTCATCCAGTCCTCCGCGTTTTCGTCCTCGACGTTTTCGTGAAGCCGCTTGATCAGCAACAGAAGATTCGTCCGCAACAATTTGTGAAGAGAAAGCCGCCTGACTGTCGTCAGCTTCAGAAGGGACGTCGAACTTTCGGCGAAACCATTTCGGAGGGTCGGCCTCGACTGAAGTTGCCTGGATCGCGGTGGCGGGTTCCTCTTCAGCACCCGCTCGCCCCGTTCCGCCGCTGTCTTCGTCCAGACCAGCATCATCACCTGTGAACTCCGCAAACTCGATAGAATCATCACCTTGATCCGCCGACCATGGTTTGGTCTGAAGTTCCAGCGGTTCGGCGCGGCGATGAATCATCAAGTCCTCCTGATGCAGCCTCAAACGGTCCGGAAATGAGCGAACTGAGCCCGGGCAGAATTAAATCGAGCGGATCTCGTCATGGATTACGTAATGTATTAACTGCGACCCGTTAAAAGAGTTTCGGTCGCCAGACGCAGTCGGTCAAAGGCAACCCGTCACTTCTGTACGAGAAAAGCTGGAGAATTCAACAGCAGAATCGACTGAACGGTTCGAACCGAACACATTACCCGACTTTCTGATTTCACAACTCAGATAGGCAATAGACCGTAGCGGATCAGACATCCGTTGACCGGCTCGACTTGCGCGGGTAATTTCAAACAGACCAACGAACGTTGAATTCATCTGTCGATGTAGTATTCAGTGTTCGTTCCCGCCCCCGGAGACCTCCCATGCTGACCATCCTCGGTCCTCACCAGAAGTCCTATTGTGACGGTATTTCTCGCCGCGGCTTCCTGAAAGTCGGTGGCTTCTCAATGGCCGGAGTCGCCAGTCTGGGCCTGCCCGATCTGTTGCGAGCCGAAGCGGCCAGCTCTGGCGGTGGTCGTCATAAAGCTGTCATTAACATCTTTCTTGGTGGCGGACCTCCGCATCAGGACATGTGGGAAATCAAGACGGACGCGCCGCAGGAGATTCGTGGAGAGTTCGATCCAATCGCCACGTCGGTGCCCGGAATTCAGATCGGCGAGTGTTTCCCCAACATCGCCGCCGCCGCAGAAAAGTTCGTCTTCATTCGATCGATCGTCGGCTGTGCTGGCGGACACGACGCCTATCAATGTTTCAGTGGCTGGGACCGAAACAACAGTACGTCGATCGGCGGTCGGCCAGCCATTGGCCCGGTCGTGTCGAAACTTTTTGGCCCAACGCAGCCAAGTGTTCCGCCTGCGATGGCTCTGGCTGACAGGACAAGTCACGTGCCCTGGTCAGAGCCAGGCGGCCCGGGATTCCTCGGAGCGGCGTTTGCCCCGTTCAAGCCGGACAACGATGGACTGGCGAATCTCAAGCTGAACGGCGTGACACTCGACCGGCTGCAGGATCGAAAATCGTTGCTCGGCGGACTCGACCTGCTGAAACGAAAAGCAGACTCCGGCGGCCTGCTCGCAGGTATGGACGCATTTAATCAGGCTGCCTTCGGCGTGTTGACGTCCAGCAAACTGCTCGACGCTCTGGATGTCAGCAAAGAAGATCCGGAACTGGTCGCGCGGTATGGCGACGGCAAACCGTACCAGTATCAGTATGACGGAGCTCCAACCGTGAACAGTCACATGCTGGTGGCTCGACGACTGGTTGAAGCTGGCGTGCGATCGGTCACGATGTCTTACGGACGCTGGGACAGTCATGGCAAAAACTTTGATCTTGTCCGCGATCACGGTGGCAAGCTTGATCAGGGTGTTGCCGCTCTGATTCAGGATCTCGATGACCGAGGCATGCTGGAAGACACCACGGTCGCGGTGTGGGGCGAATTTGGTCGAACTCCGCGCGTCAATCCGAACGCGGGCCGAGATCACTGGCCGCGAGTCAGTTGCTGCCTGCTCGCTGGTGGCGGTATGAGAACGGGGCAGGCCATCGGAGCTACGAACCGACTTGGTGAGTACGCACTCGACCGCCCGGTTCACATGCAGGAAGTCATCGCGACGATCTATCACAACCTTGGAATCGATCCCGGCACGACGACGATCTCTGATCCAACCGGTCGTCCTCAGTACCTGATCGAAAATCGAATCCCGATTCGCGAAATCATCTAACATGGATGGTCCATCAGGAGCAGGCTGGAACGAGCAAACCTCGAAGCTGCCGGAACTTCGATTGAGAAGTCAAGTTTCAAGGTGTGAGAAAACCAAGTCTGCATCGCGAGGCGTTGACTCTGTTCCGGCAACGAGTGACGAGACCCTGGTCTGGCCTGCCTGAACATCCGGGCTCGCGTCGCCGCTACTGGTTTTCACTTGAAGCATGCGGACTCGCAGTATTCTGCTCGTTTGATTTGATGCGAGTTTTTATCTGGCCTCGGGCTCTGAACCGGGCAGCGCCAAGTCTTCTGGTGCCGAGTCTTCTGATGCCGAGTCAGTACGCGCATCGACTGGGTCCAGCTCTGCGCACTGTTGAATCGCGAGACGACGCTCGCTGCTGAGCGTTCGTCGCCGCTGACGATTTTCAGCTCGTTCATGCGCCGCGTGGCCGTCGCAGGATCAACGCATTCAAGGCATCGCGCCACTCGACGATCTCTCCAATCAGCATTTCTGACGCGAGGTGAGTCATTTCTTCACGTGAAACAGCCGCGTACCTATGCAAGCAGTTACTGATCTGTAAGTAGTGAAGTGGCCGGGCACACCATTTTCAGGACTTCACAAACTCATCGCTTCCATGGCGATCTATGACGATGCTCGTGCAACGGCATTGATCATGTTTGAATTTCTCCGCATCGATTTATTTTCGTGGTTGTACTTGTACACTTTTCGGTTGAGTTCTCGACAGCTGCCGGCAACCACATTCCTACTGGTCACGAAGGGCTGCATCAATGAGCAACGACAATCCGTTTGAGGTATCGTCGGATTCCTATGGCGATCGATCTGAAGCCGACCGTGACGCATCATCAGCCGAAGTTTCCAGTCGCACGATCGAGCTGCTGAATCAAACTCGTCCGTGGGTCCAGCTGATCGGCGTGCTGATGTGGATCGGCGTTGTGTTCATGGCGCTGGCGACGATCTTTCTCGTCGGTGCATCGCTGATGGGAGGTGGCGTTGCAGGCGGATTAATCATTGGTGCTGTCTATGGATTCATGACCTTCGTCTACTGGTTCATGGCAAAATCGCTGACGGGATACGCAAAGCGGATCAACGCGCTCAGTGCATCGGAATCGCTGAGAGATCTCGAAGACGCTCTCGAAGCTCAGAAGAACTTCTGGAAAGCGGTGGGCATCATCACTCTGGTGATGATCGCGCTTTATGTGATCATGATCGTGCTGATGTTTGCAGGCGTGGGTCTCATGCAGGGCTTATTCCGTCCTGGTGCCGGCGTCTGATCTGCACCAAAAGTCGATGCCGCGAGGATCGCAAAAGAAATTCATCGGCACGAATCAATGTCGGAAAAGCCGGAAAACTGACACGAACCTCGCAGGGCAAGTCTGTCTGCCTTGCGAGGTATTGATTCGCGACTGCGGTGTTCGCAACTGGTTGGTCGCGATTCCCAGCCCGTTGCTCTGCACCAGCCCGACGCTCTGTAAGGCTCATTACTCTGTAACTGGACTTCCATGTCAGCCATTAGCACTGTCGATACTCGCACCGAGATTGAGACGCCGGAGAACGTGACGCTGACGTTTCAGCTTGCTGGTCCGGGGTCCAGGATGGGCGCTTACCTCATCGACTTTGTTCTGCGGCTGATCATCGGATGGGTGATGATTTTCATCCTGACGTCACTGACTCCGATAGTTGGTCAAGGTGCTCCGATCGGGCTCATGCTGGTCGGATTTTTTCTGCTCGAATGGGGCTACGGAAGTCTGTTTGAAGGCTTATGGCGAGGGCAGACTCCCGGCAAAAAATTCTGTGGTTTGCGAGTAATCAAGGACGCCGGATATCCCATTAGTTTCTACGACGCCGTGCTCCGGAATCTGCTCCGTGCGGCGGACATTCTACCCATTGGTTATGGCGTCGGCCTGATCTGCATGTCATTCACGGCACGGCTGCAACGGATCGGAGATCTGGCCGCTGGAACGATGGTCGTCAGGAATCAACAACATCGATTCGAACGCGACACCAGCGACTTCGCTCAACTTGACCCGATTCCGGCGAGCGCGTGCTTTCGTCGCTACGCAGTTTCTGAACGGACGCTCGACGTCATCGAGCAACTGTTGTGGCGGCGCGAGACTTTGCCTCGCCGACGTGTCGAAGAACTCGCTGGTATCCTGGCGGAGCCGGTCGCTCGTCAGCTGGGTTACGAACTCAACGGCGGCGAAGCCTGCCAGAACCCAAACATCTACTTCCTTCGGCGAGTGCTTCGAACATTCAGCTCGACCCGCGAAGGTCAGGCATCATGACTCGCGATCAGTTTATTACGAAGCGTCGCCCGGACTGGCGTCGTTTTGAATTACTGCTGGCTGAAGTTGAAGGCCGTCGTACACGTAGCCTCTCCGGCGAGCAGATTGCTGAACTATCCTCGCTGTACCGCGCCATGTGTTTCGACCTGTCGCTGATTCAATCGCGCGACTGGGGCACCAGCATGAGTCGTTATCTCAACAGTCTGGTTTCGCGGGGCCACAACTGTCTGTATCGAAGTCAGCCCGGTTCGTGGCGTGCCATTCTGGAGTTCGTTGTCTCCGAGTTCCCTCGTCTGCTCCGCGCCAACGGCTGGTACTTTGCACTTGCGCTGGCCTTGTTTGTGATTCCAGGCACGATCAGTGGAACGGTCGTCGCACTCGACCCGTCACAGGCTGGACGGATCATGCCTGGCAAGCACCAGTCCACGTTCGAAGACATGTATTCAAAAGGGATCGGTGAAGGCAGTTCGAGTATGGATGAAGGTCGAGCGGCAATGGCCGGTTTTTACGTTCATAATAATGTTGGCATCGCTTTCAAGTGTTTTGCGCTGGGATCGTTCGCGGGCATCGGGACGATGGTTGTGCTGATTTACAACAGTATCTTTCTGGGCACAGTCACTGGTTTTCTGGTCGGTCGAGGTCATTCACATAACTTTTTTGAATTCGTCGTCGGGCATGGCTCGTTCGAATTAACAGCGATCGTTGTTTCCGGAGCAGCCGGGCTGGTTCTCGGCCATGCGATCGTGCATCCCGGCCGTCAGACACGACGAGACGCTCTGCGGGAGCGCGGACTTGTTTCGGTGAAGCTGGCACTTGGCGCCGGCTTCATGCTGTGTCTGGCCGCAATTATTGAAGCCTTCTGGTCGCCGTCTCAAGTTTCGTTCTCGATCAAAATGGTTGTCGGCGCGGCACTCTGGATCGTCGTTGTGCTGTATTTGTCGCTCGCCGGACGCACTCGACAGGTCGATGCTGATTTCGACCCGCAGGAGGCCGCCCGATGAGGCTGGACGGTGCCATCTTCTCAATCGAGCAGCGTTCGGTCGGCGGTTGCATCGACCTGGCCATTGTTTTCCTGCGGGAGCACTTTCTGGCCGTGCTGAAGCTGCTGGCGTGTTTTGCCGTTCCATCGGTCACTCTGACATGGTGGCTGGTCGCTCGGAACGACTGGACGTTCAGCAGTTGCGTAATGCTGTTTGCCCTCGAATCTCCGCTGTTCGGCGCGGCACTGGTTGCCTCGGCTGGTCACCGCGTTTTCGGTGATCGGTTTTCAACCCGCGTCGGTCTGCGATTACTCGCCGGCCGTTTTTTCCTGATTCTGTTTCTGAATTTGATCGTTCGCACGCTTACGGGCATTGGCCTGATGATCTTTGTTTTTCCGGGATACATGATTGCCACGCGTTACGGGTTTCTGGCGGAAGTTCTGCTGCTCGAACGCTGCCCGGCTCGACGCTACGAAACCCGCCTCAACGACCTCATGAACGGTACCTTTCGCGACCTTCTGGGACGACTCATCATGATTGTCGTTTTCTTTGTCGTCTCTGTGGCATCTTTGTTTGTCCTGGT
This sequence comes from Rhodopirellula sp., assembly GCA_013203845.1. GTDB lineage: Bacteria > Planctomycetota > Planctomycetia > Planctomycetales > Planctomycetaceae > JABMPE01. The sequence goes on from JABMPE010000274.1 coordinate 43,094, forward strand.
GGACATGGCTTCGGGGACGTTGCTCGGGCTGCCAATACTTTTCGGTCGGGTTTCCGGGTTTGCTTATTTTTTCGAAGAAGTCGCCACCCTGATGACTCGCGACCCGCGTGTGGCGACCGTTTTTGTCTCCATTCTCTGGTTCGTTTACCCGGTCACCCGCCTGGCCTGGATGTTCTGCTATTTCGACGTGCGTATTCGAAAGGAAGGCTGGGACGTTGAACTGGCTTTCAGAGTCGAAGCAGAACGATTGGAGGCGGCTCTGTGAGACGTAGCCTCCACGCATTGCTGCTGACCGTAATTTCGTTGCAGACCGTATCTGGCATCACTGTCGCCGCTGCAGAAATCAGAAACGACGACGAAGTAACCTCGACGGTGGCAGACGTCCTTTCCGATTCCGAGTACCGGCATCTTCTGAAGGCTGAATCTGAAGAAGACGATGAATTCGAATTGCCTGAGTGGTTGAAGAGCATTCTGGAATGGTTGCTGACTCCTCGGGACGTTTCTCCTGCGGTCGATGCGGACTTCGATCTGGGAGGAATATTCTTTTACGGCAGTCTCGGCGTTCTTGTCGTCATCCTGATTGTGTTCATGTATTGGACATTGAACATTGGCGACTCAACGGAAGTGGATCGACCATTTGCTGACGATGGCGACGACGAGGCGATCAATCCGTCGAGGCCGGCGGGGGAAGTACCGGCGAATGAATACGCTCGGCGAGCGCAGACTGCTGCTGAATCTGGAGACTACCGAACGGCGATTCGTGAACTGGTGCTGGGTTCGATGAGCTGGACCGAGCGTGTTGGTCTGATCCGGCATCGTCGAGGACTGACGAACCGCGACTACATTCGGGCAATCTGGCGGCACGTTGAACGGCGGGAATCCCTGCTGCAGATCGTCGCCGCGTTTGAACGGATTTTCTATGGCCATCGTGCGGCTGATCGATTGACGTTCGAAGCGTGCCTGTCGGAGTTCCAGAAATCATTCCTGTCGGAGGTGCAGGATGCTTAACCGACGACCTGAATTGTTCTGGCTGTTGACCGTGGGCATCGTCCTGCTACTCGCCGTCTGGTGGATCCCCGGATCCACCAGCGTTGACACCGATTCGTATAGCGTTGCCTTTGGTGGCAAAAAAGTGCTCTATCAGGTGCTGCGACGACTGGATCAGAACGTAAGCCGCAGCTTCGATCAGTTGGTTCCTGAAGACGCTTATGCACGAGACCGGATTCTCATTCTCGGCCCGGCGCGATACCCGACTGAAAAAGAATGGGACTCAATTTATCGGGCAGTCATCGCGGGACACTCCGTTGTTTTTGCGGCACAGCATGGTGACCCGCAGTTCAAGGCCGGCCTGTTCGGCGTTGAAGTTGTCAGCGACTCGACGAAGCAGGATGTTCGTGACCTCGACGAGACCGCTGAGGACGAACCTACCTCGAAATTGAAAGACGCCTCTGAAGCCTCGCCCGATTCAGAGTCTCCTTCTGACAAGACCGCTGGCGAGCCAGTGACCTCTGACGAAGAAGAAAGTGCCGAACAGGAAGCCAAACGGTCAGCTGGACGTCTCGCAGAAATCTTTCAAGGTGCAAAGGCCACTTCCAGACTGCTCGAAGGCGAAGTCGCCTGGCGTTCTGCCGGAAAGATCAAGATGAACAACGACGACGGGTGGGATGTGCTCGTCGAGGTTGACTCTGAACCTCAGGCCGTGCAGCGAAAATTCGGATCGGGCACGTTCACGCTGGTTGCTTCTGACGACATTTTCAGCAACGGTGCGATGACGTCTCCGCAGCGAGCACTACTGGCATGGCGGCTGATCGAATCGACGGCGACCGACGGCGAGACACTCTTCGACGAAACATTGAACAGCAGCGGCGTTCCGAAAGTGTTTGGCATCCTCTTTGATCCACTGTTTCGACCGATCACGCTGCAGTTCGTGCTGATCGCCATGCTGTTTGGATGGATGGGAAGTCGACGGTTCGGTCCGGCCAGACGTTCGTTGCACACGCGGCGGCGCAGTGTCGTCGAACATGCAGAAGCTGTTGGAGCGTTGTATTACCGGGCGGGCGCTGGCCCTCACGCCGTCAACTGCCTGCACGAGTTTCTGAAGCACGAACTGCGAACGAAATTCGGTGCCACGATTCAGGTCGACAATGCGGAAACCGTCGCCAGACAGACGCTCGCTGACAAGCACGAAGTGCAGGAGTTGTTCGACTCAATCAGAACCTTTTCAACAGCCAAACGAGGCTCCACGACGGCTGCTCGTCTGCTGAAGCGTCTTTCCTGTCTGCTGGCCGGCATTCGGCAACAGGCTCGAAAACGCGGCAATCAGGACTCCTGATTTTCTGGCCGGACCAGTACCGGCATAAATCAATATTTTGAGGAATTTGCGAACCATGGAATTCGAACAGGTTGAATCGCTTTATCGCGAATGCGTCGACGAAATCGGCAAGGTCGTTGTCGGGCAAATGGAATTGATTGACGGCGTGCTGATCGCCTTGTTTTCCGAAGGTAGCGTCCTGATCGAAGGAGTGCCCGGCCTCGGTAAAACTCTTCTGGTCAACACGCTTTCGAAAGTCGTGTCGTGTTCTTTCGGACGAGTCCAGTTCACGCCTGACCTGATGCCGTCCGACCTGACCGGACATAACATCTACAGCATGCAGGACCAGGAATTTCACTTCACGCCCGGGCCAGTGTTCACCAACCTGCTGCTGGCTGACGAGATCAACCGGTCTCCGCCGAAGACGCAGTCGTCATTGCTGGAAGTCATGGAAGAAAAGCAGGTCACCATTGACGGGGTCACTCGACAGCTCGAACGCCCCTTTATGGTGCTGGCCACTCAGAATCCGCTCGAACACGAAGGCACGTATCCGCTGCCGGAAGCGCAGATCGATCGTTTCATGTTCAAGCTGGTGATCGACTATCCGCCGCCCGCTGACGAACGTGATATTCTCGGCCATTACGCGGCGGGCAGGAATCCGCATCAGTTGAGTGGATTTGACATTCGTCCCGTCCTGTCAGCGGAAGACGTCATGTCGATTCAGCAGATCGCCTCAAAGGTGATCGTTGACGACAAGGTTCTGAATTACATCGTGGAGATCATTGATCGCACGCGCAACTGGCACTCGGTGTCTGTCGGCGCGAGCCCTCGAGGCGGCGTCAACATGCTGGTCGCAGGTCGAACACTCGCTGCCTGCCGTGGTCGGGATTTTGTCACTCCGGACGACATCAAGGAAATCGCTCCCTGGGTGTTGCGACATCGCCTGCTGCTGAGGCCGGATATCGAAATTGAAGGCACAACCGGCGACGCCGTCATTGCTGAAATTCTTGACAGCGTCAATGTTCCACGTGACTGATGTGGCCCGCTGCTGGCAATCGTAAACCAGCAGCCGACCGCCTGAAGCCACCCGCAGAGGACACTTTTGGGTCTCTGAGTTTCGCCGCCGCGTTCCTCGTATTGGCAATGCGTTGTGTAGTTGCTGCTGTAAAACAGCTGAAAGGTTCTGATGACGCCGCGTCCGCGATTACTTCTGCTTGCCGTCCTTGTCATTCCGGTTCTGATTGCCGGAGTGTGGATGCCACCGTTGCGGCAGGCGGCCATTTTCTTCAACGCCATACTGGTCGCCCTGAGCGTCGCCGACCGCGTGAGCACACCCTCGTTGAAACGTCTCCGTGTGACTCGGGAGGTTTCCGAAGTGCTCAATGTCGGAACTCGAAATCCCGTCGTCATCCATGTCCGAAACACGACGGGAATGCCGATCACGGTAGAGATTCTCGATGAGTACCCCCAACCCGGCACCGTCAGCAATGAGGCCATCAACTTAACGATCGAACCTCACCGTGAGCGGTTTGGCAGATACAGTTTTCTACCCGAAGAACGTGGCCGGTCAGAGTTCGCGGCGGTACATCTCCGCAGTATGAGCCGTTTCGGCCTCTGGACACTGATCGAGCGACGGGAGTTGTCGACTGCCGTGCGAATTCTTCCGGACATTCGATCGGTCTATCGTTACGAGCTGCTCGCGCGTCAGAACCGTCTGGAAGAGATGGGTTTGAAAATGCGACGCCTGCGAGGGCAGGGCAGCGACTTTGAACGACTTCGCGACTACCGGCGTGGCGACGAACTGCGAAGGATCGACTGGAAAGCCACCTCGAAAAATCAGCGGCTGATCAGCCGTGAATACAACATCGAGCGAAATCAGAATGTCCTGCTGGCTGTTGATTGCGGACGCTCGATGCTGAACGAGTCTGAGGGGGTTTCGTACCTGGATCGAGTTCTGAACGCGTCGATCATGCTCAGCTATATCGCGCTGGGACAAAGCGATAATGTGGGCTTCCTGGCTTTTTCCAGCCGTATCGAACGCATGGTCAAGCCGGTTCGAGGCAAGCCAGGGATCCAGTCGGTGCTGCAGCAGTCGTTCGATCTCGAAGGTCGCCGTGAAGCGTCCGACTACACGCTCGCGATGGAACATCTATCGCGAAACTTCCGCAAACGGTCGCTGGTCATCCTGCTGACACACGTCATCGACGAGCAGCATCTCGACACGATTCACGAAGCCCTCTGTTCAATCCGCTCGCCGCACCTCTTGATGTGCGTGTTCCTTCGCGATCTCGGCCTGACTCACCTGGCGAACCGCATGCCCGAAACGGACGTCGATGGGTTTCAGAGCGCGGCAGCGGCGGAACTTCTGACGGCGGTCGAACGTAAAACAGCGACGCTCAAAGATCATGGAATCATGACGCTCAGCTCGCTGCCGGATCGGCTGACGGCTGACGTCATCAACGGCTACCTCGACGTCAAAGCGAGACATTTGATGTAGGTGGGATTTCTCCGACTTACCCATGGTCCGGAGCCGGTTCAAAGCTGTCGATCAATTCCGGCGGAATGCGTCGCGGGACTCCATGCTGGCGACCGATGTAGGCCCAGTTTGTTTCCGCACGAGCCAGCAGTGCATCATCGTCCGGGCGACGAATCAGGTACTTCCTCAGCGACGTGACCTTCTGGAAGCCGGTGACCCACGTTTCAACGACGATGGACTGGCCGGCAAAGCTCGGCGCGAGATACTCGATCGTATGAGACCTCACGACGAACGCCGATCCCTCTTCCACATAACGTTCCGGCGACCAGCCCTGCTCGGTTGAATGAGCGACAGCGGCGGACTGCATCCACCGGAGATATTCCAGATTGTTAACGTGCCCCTGCCCGTCGATTTCTTCTTCGCGAACAGTGTGCTCCCAGAAAAACACAGCGGGCATGGACTTCTCCAGGTGAGTGATTTCGAATCAGCAGAGATCGCGATGGTAACCAGAGCTCACGGGACCATGAAGTCGATCTTCGATGTCGGAACTCTCGATGTCCAGCACCAGATAATGGCGACGTGTCCCGAGTGACATGCTGCACCCGAATCCGGTCGACGGCGAAGGGCGAAAGGAAGAACTTCCTCTCGGAATCATTCCCCCTCGGGGTCGAATCTGAGCTAATCCAGTCGGGTCGTATTTCAGGGGGATGCACTTCAGTGGGAGATGTACCACGTATGCTTCTGATGTGTGGCAGGGCTCAACTGCGTTCGAAAATCGCCAGTGTGTCAGCGATGCTGTTTCGATGAACGAGGACGACGGCGGTGTCTCCGGCTTTCAGTTGATCGTCTGCGCCGGGAACGCTGACAAAGTCTTCGCGAACCATCGCCGCGATCAGACAGCCGGGCAGTGAGACATCTTTCAATGGTGCCTTCGTAACCGGTGCCCCGGCAACGATTTCGACTTCCCAGACTTCAGCATCGCCTTTGGAGATCCCCGATCCAGCGATAATGACACCGCCCTGGACCATAC
>JABMPE010000275.1 GCA_013203845.1 Rhodopirellula sp.
TCGAACCAGCACTTTGCGATCGAGAAGTCCGGCCAGAACTCCTGCGACGACCGATGCGCACGCTCCAGTTCCGCAGGCCAGGGTTTCACCAGAGCCGCGTTCCCAGACCCGCATGACGACTTCAGATCGCGAGATCACCTGAATGAACTCGGCGTTGATTCGGCGAGGGAACGCTTCGTGAACTTCGACCTGCGGGCCGATGTTCAACACCCAGTCGTCGTTGACTTCGTCGACGAAAGTCACGGCGTGAGGGTTGCCCATCGAAACGCAGGTGACTTCCAGAGTCCGGTCAGCCACTTTCAGGGGAACTTTCACGGGTGGATCACCAGCCAGCGTGGTCGGAATCTTTGCACTTTCCAGAATCGGCTGGGCCATGTTGACTCGCACGCGATCAACCTTTCCAGCCACGACTGAACACTGTAAAGCCAGCACGCCACGACCGGTTTCGATCGTCAGGTTCTCTTTGGCAGCGATACCATGGTCGTAGACAAACTTCGCCACGCAGCGAACGGCGTTACCGCACATCTCCGCTTCAGAACCGTCGGCGTTGTACATGACCATCCGAGCGTCCGCTCGTTCGGACGGGCAAATCAGCACGAGCCCGTCGCCACCGACTCCGAAATGGCGATCGCTGATCGCCTTCGCCAGTTCGACAACATCGCCGAGTTCGACCGACTCGAAACAATTCACGTAAACGTAATCATTCCCGGCCCCGTGCATCTTCGTGAACTTCATCGCCGCACGCTCCACGCTTTAATTCTTGAGAAATCTCGACGGCAGAGACAGATACCAAAACTACGCCCCTGGTTCGCCCTTCTGATTTACAACCATGAACTGAGCTACCAAAACCAGTGCCAGTTCTCCTTGAGCCAATCGACAAAAGGCTCGCCGTAAATCATTCCAAGTGTCCCACAGATAATCGCTCCGAAGAGCACCGCGTCGCCAGCAAATAGCCACGTTCCTTCGATCACGAAAACGCAGACGCCTAAACCCAGCCCACCACCTGCCAGCGTTCCGAGAAACGCTCCAGAAATAGCACTGCCGATACGGTCATTATCACTCACGTTCGACCTCTCTCAGGAAAATGCCCTGGCGACAGCTTCCTTCGTTTTGGCCAGACCGGTTTTGACAACCTGTTCGGCATCCAGTTCCCAGTACCCTGGGTTGAACAGTTCCAGCGAGAGCACTCCGGCAAAGCCGTTGGCCGCAATCATTTGAAAAATGTCGCTCAACGGAGCGATGCCGTCGCCAGGATAGACTCGATCTTTGTCGGAAATCGTGTCGCGAGGCGGGTCGGCCGGATAATCGTTCACGTGGAAACAGTGAATGGCCGAGCCGGCGATGGCCGCCATGCCAGCGAAATCCGATCCGCCTTTGTAGATGTGATAGACGTCCGGCAGGATGCAGGCATTCGGATGCCCCGACTCAATCACCGCGAACATCGTTTCGCCCAGTCGAGACAGGTTGTCAGAAAAGCCCCACACTTCCGCCTGAGGAATCACGCCGATACTGTCGCCGACTTCCAGCAGTGCCTGATAGCGCGCAGCCACTTTGAACAGATCGATCTTTTCCGAATCGCGATGAGCACCGACCGGTGGAGCGGCGATGTGCGTTCCTCCGATCTGCTTGAGGATGTCCATATCGCGTTTTGCGGTTTCGAGGCCTTCTGCTCGCTTGGCATCGTCGTCGACAATCCAGTTGGCAAAGCCAATCGCGCTTTCAACTCGCAGCCCATGATCAGCAATTCGCTTGCCAAGGTCTTTCAGGCTGCCTCCGTCTTTGACGAACGTGTCCAGTTCGCGAATCCACGGTTCGATACCGTCGTAGCCAGCCTTGGCCGCCAGCTCGACTTCTTTCACGATCCCCAGATTCTGTCCGCGGATCGTGCTGGTGTTGAGGCAGTATCGAAACTTCGGTGTTGCCGTCGTGGTTGATTCAGCAGCAACTCCAGTCTGGGTAGCAGCAATAGCTCCGGCCACAACCGGAGCCGCCAGAAATTCTCGGCGAGAAAAAGTCACGTCGCTTCTCCGTTCGTGGGGTACAACAGGGACGGCTTAGAACGATTCCTGGATTTCGAGACCTGGCAGTGCTTCTTTCAACTCCTGCAAAGCCGCGTCGTCGCTCGACAGCAACGTCGTTCCGATCTTCAACTTCTTCAACTTTTTCAGTTCCACGAGAAATTCGACGGCACTTCCATCAATCATGAAGTTCTCATCCAGTTCGAGCACTTCCAGATTCTCAAGAGCAACCAGTGGTGCCAGCGATTCGCCATTCAGATCAGACTCATTGGTCAGGTCGAGTTCTTTGAGTGTCGTAATCTTTGAGATGGCCTCGATTCCCTCAGCGGTGATGCCGCACTGCTCCAGACTCAGGACGGTCAGGTTGGGAAAGCCGTAAAGCTTTTCGATGCCGCCATCACCGACCACCGTGTTGGTGACGTCGAGTTCGACCAGGTCTTTCATCCCGGCAAGGTGTTCAAGTCCCGCGTTGTTGACCACCGTCTCGCGCAGCAGCAGCGTTTTCATCTTTGTGAGACCTGCGATGTGAACCAGCGCGTCGCCTTTTACAAAATTAAACCGAACATTAAGCATCTCAAGGTTTGTCAGTCCGGAAATATGCTCCAGCGCCGGCCCTTCGATATTGGTGTCGTTTTCCAGTTCCAGCACCTTCAGTTTTTTGCAGTTCGACAATGCTTCCAACGACGCGCCGGTCAAACGTGTGTTCTTGCTGATGTTGACGTTCTCAAGGTTCGGTAGCGTGCCAAGCACTTTGATGCCTTCGTCAGAAACGCCAGGACACTCCTGCAGCTTGACGGCCTTCAAGGTCTTAATCTTTGAGAGCGACTTGATGCCTTCATCAGAGACGTTGGTGAAACGCAGGTCGAGGTCGACCAGCTTTTTCAAATCCACCAGGTGGGCGAGCCCTGCATCGGTGACGCTGGTACGACGCAGTCCCAGTGCTCGCAAACCCGCCACCCTGGACAACGACTCCAGACCTTTATCCGTGATGGCTGAACTCGCCGCGTCCAGCACGGAGAAGTTCGGCAACTCGGCGAGAATCGCCATCGCCGGATCGCCAAAGTTCGGCCCTTCGACGATGACTCGCGAAACTTTCGGCAGACCTTTCAGCAGAGCCATGTCCTCATCGGACGTTTCCGTCTTCCGGAAATCCGCTTGGACGACCTGTCCATTGCCGTCGACATCCAGCTTGACGGATTTTTCCTTCAGAGCGGCCAGCGATTCTGCGTCGTCTCTCGCGGCGTCCTCTGCAGCTGACGTTATCTCACCGACCGAGGACGCTCCGCCTGGAGCCGGGCTGGCTGTCGGTTTGCAGCCGGATACAAAAAACAAAGTCGCGATCAGGACCAGAGATACCGAAGCTTTCATAGGTTCAGAGATTCCGTGTCAGAGTATTGAGCGAGACGAAACAGAGCATCACGAGGCTCACCTCAATCGAACAAGGATCAACGTCCAATGGAGATTGCGTGACAGCTGCCGTCGTCCGTCTCCTGACCAGGTCAGAAGGAGACATAAGGCGGGAATGGGCCAGCGTACCTGCCGAAAGTGGGTATCGCAAATAAGCATGTGAAAGCAGCGGCGGCGGACATTTGAGATTCGCCACTTTTGATGCGTTAACGCTGATTCGTTGGGCGCGGCATTTCAGACTGCTATGATCCAATACCCGTTTTGCGTTCCGTCGAGTTCAGAACAGGAATCACAGAAGACACAACTGACATCGGCCCATCAGACAAACCGACCAAATTCACCTTATCGCAAAAGGAACAACGTTATGCCACGCAAGTCGACTCGTCGTTCATTCATGCAGAATACCGCAGCCATCGGTGCCGGACTCTGGACCGGACACAGCCTGACTCCGGTTTTTGCGCAAAGCCGAAACACGTCCGAGAAAATCAACTTCGCGTCAATCGGCGTTGAGGGCAAAGGGTCAAGTGACTCGTCAGACGCCAGCAAGCACGGCAACATGGTTGCTATTTGTGATATTGACGAGAAGCGACTTGAGAAAGCTGGCGAACGCTTCCCCGACGCCAGGAAGTTCGTTGACTATCGGGAAATGCTCGCCGAGATGGGCGACAAAATCGACGCCGTTACGGTTTCAACTCCCGACCACAGCCACGCCCCGGCCAGCCTGCTGGCAATGAGCATGGGCAAAAACTGCTTCACCCAGAAGCCGCTGACCTGGTCAATCTATGAAGCCAAACTGATGCGCGACATGGCCAACGAAAAGGGCGTCGCGACTCAGATGGGCAACCAGGGAACGTCCAACAACGGACTTCGCGAAGCCGTTGAAATTGTCCGCGCCGGCATGATCGGTGACGTTAAGAAGGTGCATGTCTGGACAAACCGACCAGTCTGGCCGCAGGGTGCAGGACGACCAGAAGCTGTCGAAGAAATTCCGAAGGGACTGCACTGGGATCTGTTCCTCGGACCTGCTCCGGAACGTCCCTACAACTCCGTCTACACGCCGTTCAAATGGCGCGGCTGGTTGGACTTCGGCACCGGTGCCCTCGGCGACATGGCCTGCCACACGGCCAACATGGCTGTCATGGCAACGGACCTGTTTGACGCAAAAACCGTCACCGCCAAATCGACCGAAATCGGCGAGCAGTTCCCATCGAACTCGACGATCGAATTTAACTTTGGGGCACGTCCGCGCGGAGACGGGAACGGCAACTGGGGACCGGTCGACCTGCACTGGTACGATGGTGGCAACCTGCCGACGCAGGATCTGCTGCCGGGCGGCAAGTTCTCTTCGAGTGGTTCTATCATCGAGGGCACAGAGCTGACACTCATTTCACCCGACGACTACGGTGCTGAGTTTGCTTTGTTCAAAGCCGGAACTGCCGAAGCGGTTTACATCACGCCAGGTCTGAGAGACGAGAAGACGCAGACTCGGAAACTAGGCATGGCGCTGACCATCAAAGGCGATCCAGTCACTCCACCAGAGCCAACTCTTCCTCGCTCACCCGGCCACTTCAAGGAATACGCCATCGCCTGTTCCGGCGGCCCGGCGGCGATGTCGAACTTCAACTACGCATCGCGTCTGACCCACACCATCCTGTTTGGAAACGTCGCACTTCGTTCCGGCAAACCAGTCAACTGGGACGCCGACAAGTTCACGTGCGGAGACGTCGAAACCGACAAACTGCTGCATCGCGTTTACCGCGAAGGTTTCGCAACCGTGCCGTCGCTTAATTGGCAGCCAAGAGGTTAGTCTCAGTAACTGAGCATTCTGAGTGAATCTAACAACGGGCGGTTGGAGGCAACTTCAACCGCCCGTTGTTCGTTGACAGGATATTCTCGCGATCTCGTCAGCCATTCTGCTTCGACGAGCCGCAGGCGCAAGCCTGCCGGTTCCACCTGTCGACTCGTCCAACCGGTCGGCTTACGCCAACCGCTCGCCTGATGAAGCCAGGGGGTGGCCGATGCTCGCGACGATCAATCCCACTTATTAAAACAGGGGAGCCAGGACCTTTCGGCGTTCAACAAGGACATCACTCATCATGAGATTCCGATCTCGTTTCAAATGTCTGTTCACACTCGCCGCTGCCTGCGTCGCGTTCTTTGTGACGCTAACTTCGCAAGACTGCACCGCCGCCGAGCGTCCCAACATTATCGTCATCCTGTCAGACGACATGGGATATTCAGACATCGGCTGTTATGGCGGAGAGATTGAAACGCCAACGCTGGACGGTCTGGCGGAAAACGGGTTGCGATTCACGCAGTTCTACAACACCGGTCGTTGCTGCCCGACAAGGGGTTCTCTGTTGACCGGCCTTTATCCACATCAGTCGGGTATCGGCTGGATGATGACTGACCGCGGCCACGACGGTTACCGCGGCGACCTCAACGACAACTGTCGGACGATGGCTGAAGTTCTGAAGCCAGCCGGCTATTCCACCTACGGAGTCGGCAAGTGGCACGTCACGAAGCACATCGAGCCGGATGGACCGAAACACAACTGGCCTCGACAACGCGGCTTCGATCGCTTTTACGGAACAATCACTGGAGCCGGCAGCTTCTTCGACCCCGGCACGCTGACTCGCGACAACCAGAACATCACTCCCTGGACCGACTCCGAGTACAAACCAGAGCAGTACTACTACACGAACGCCATCAGTGACAACGCGGTGAAATTTATCAACGAACACTGCGAAGACGATGCCGAAAAGCCGTTCTTCATGTACGTCACTTACACAGCCGCCCACTGGCCGATGCACGCTCTGGAAAAAGACATTGCCAAATACAAAGGTCACTATGACACGGGCTACGCTCCCGCCCGAAATCGTCGAGCGAAACGTGTGGTCGAACTCGGGCTGGTCAGTGAAGCCTGCGAACCGGCTCCGCTTGTCGGCGACTGGGAACACGTAGAGCACAAGGCCTGGGAATCACGCTGCATGGAAGTTTATGCGGCGATGATCGACAGCATGGACCAGGGCATTGGTCGCATCGTCGCTTCGCTGAAAAGGAACAATGAGTTCGACAACACGCTGATCGTTTTCATGCAGGACAACGGCGGCTGCCAGGAAGGCAACGGACGCCGCGGTAACTTCCAGCGACCTGTTGAGGCGTCGCTTCCGAAGATTCCGTTGGATCAGATCAGACTCGACGTCGTCCCAAAACAGAACCGCGCCGGAGTCCCTACGCTCACCGGCCCCGGCATCATGCCCGGCCCGGAAGACACGTACATTGCTTACGGAATTAACTGGGCCAACGTCTCGAACACACCGTTCCGCGAGTACAAACACTTCGTTCACGAAGGCGGTATCTCAACACCACTGATCGCGCACTGGCCAGCCGGCATCAAACGGCACGGTGAACTGGAACATCAACCTGGCCATCTGATCGACATCATGGCGACGTGCGTTGATGTTTCGGGAGCCGACTATCCAAAGACGGTCAAAGACAACGACATCAAACCGCTGGAAGGCGTCTCTCTGCTGCCGGCCTTTTCGAGTCACTCACTCAACCGGAAACAGCCACTGTTCTGGGAGCACGAAGGCAACCGAGCTGTCCGCGACGGCAACTGGAAACTCGTCGCCAAAGA
>JABMPE010000276.1 GCA_013203845.1 Rhodopirellula sp.
ACTTCAAAGGGGTGCATCACCCGAGCAAGTTGCGGTCTCGCTGCTGGTGGGTGGTCTTGACGCAAGAAATGCTCTCGCTGCTGCCTGTCAGTCTCGGCCAGCCCCGCTCGGTTTCGACCGCCTTTCGCCTCGATCCGCATCGGTTGGTTCTGCGAACACAAATAGACTGGACGGCGAATCGGCGTTGAAGTCGTTGTCGGACGCAATAACTAACGTTCGTCTACCGTCCTTCAGCGCGGGACCAAATGTCAAGCCTTCCAACTTCTCTGGCATTGCCTCACCGGAGAGGTGGTAGGTGGGGTCGAGAAGGTCCAGGTGAGCCGTTTTCTTTACTGGTTTGATCGAGTCGGGCAGACTCCACGGAGATAGCTGACGGACGCTTCCGATTTCGGTAGCGGCCCTGATGTCAATGCGCACGACTTTCTTGAATCTTGCATCCGCACCGGATCTCGTGTCACGTTCGATCACCAGAAACTCGTAGTTCGAAACCGCGAGGATCTCGCTCAATACATGGTTCGTACTGTTGAGCCTATAGACGAACTCTTGTACTTCGCCTGACCTCGTGTCAAAACGGAGCAAGCGACAGTGAAGACCTCGCGGTTTCCCTGCTTCGTCGCGCTCGCAGTCTTGCAGCAACACATGCTGCATGATCGCGAACAGTATTTCGCCATCGGGCGAGAACGCCAGCCCTTCAATGCCCTTATTCGACGCACGGCCGATCTCGTTCAGATTGTTCTCAATCTGCTTGATGCCTGCCGGAAACTGAACCCTTAGGAGTTCAGGCAATTTTAGTGACCGAATCGCTTGGTTGTCCGACCCAAACTCGATGATCTGCGGACCGTACTCCTCGGCGATCCAGAATCGGCCGTCTTGACCGAAGCGAAATCCTTCCGGATCAAATCGCGCGGCCGAGGTTACCGAGGGCTCGATCTGACTGCTGAGGCCGGGATACGCACGACCTCGCTGATCGAAGAGTTGCTCCGTCGAGATCAACTGCGTTGTGACTGCCGGACTGCTCTTCGGTTCGATCTTGATGTCGATGAAGTGGTATCGGCATTGGTAACCTGTGGCTCCGTCATCTGGGCCACGATCGGAGAGAGCCGCGTACCTGTTGCCTTTGCCCGTGTACTCCAAGGCCGAAAAACCGCCCAAGCGATTATGAGGCTCGCCGTTTCCGAGTTTGTCCTCGAATGTGGAAAGGTCGGACATCGTGCCTGAGAACGATGCCACGCCTATCAATTCGGGTTTCTCTGCATGCAGCCGCGTACTTTCACAATCGCAGAACAGGATCGCAAGTCCGCAAACGAGAATGAGGCGAAGTCGAAGCATGATTGAATATCTCCTCCGTAGATGATGCCATTTGAAAGAAGGCCGCAGTCGACGGCTTGCGCCGCTCGCCGGCAGCCGGTGCACTAACATTCCCTGGTCGATTGCGTTGCGTCACGGCTAGGGAAGTTGCCGTGCCTCGCCGCCAGCGCGAGTGCAGATATCCACGAACGCTTGAGTGTCAACAGCCTCAGAGATAAATCGAACGGAAGCGTCTGCGATCGCAACTTGAGCACCGCCAGGGTGGAAGCTGAAAACCTCACTCACATTGATGGCGTTGATCATGGTCGGTCCGTACTTGTTCAGTCCATCCGACGTTGCGCCGTTGATGCTGAAACCACAGTCGGGATCCGCCCAGCCGGTGCCGTCCGCCGGATGAAACTCGTTGCCGACGTTTGCGACTTTGTCGTCTGTGTACAATGCGAACAAAGCGGCATTCATCCGCCCACCAGAAGTCCAAACGGCCGGTTGGCCAGCCGCTTCCGCGATCATCAACGTGTTAGATGTGCCGTCAAGTACATCTCGAAACAAGTTCTTGCGTCCCTTGGCAAGCACGCCTGCGCGAGCATCAGAACCTGGGTCTGACAGTCCGAGTACATTGGTATAGACCTTCTTCTTGACTTCATTGATCGACCCGTAGTCACCCGCAGCAGCACCTACGACCCAGTGTGGATCAACTCGATCAGCGCCTGGCGTGGACGGGCAGACGTACGTATCCAGTTGCTTCGACACGGCAGGGCGATTTGCCAACTTGCTCCAGGCGTTATCAAAGTCAACTTCGTCTTGCAGGTTTTGCTGTTCGATGAACGGGAGAATCAAAGCCGTCCAGGAATGGTAAGCGCTGAAGTTTCCTGTGTTGTCTTCGATCTCGACATCGGGCTCGAGCCGGCTAGGCGGCATCGTGCGGAACGTGTTCTCGTAGTTATGCAGCGCGAGTCCAAGCTGTTTGAGGTTGTTGCTACATCGCGATCGGCGAGCCGCCTCACGGGCTGATTGAACCGCAGGGAGCAGAAGCGCGATGAGTATGCCGA
>JABMPE010000038.1 GCA_013203845.1 Rhodopirellula sp.
CCCGCACGATTGCCAAGTCTGCTTTGACGGCGAACGACACAGACGTCGACAACACCAACGCAGAGCTGAACGTGACGGTCGTCGGAAACGCGGTTGGCGGAACAGTGGGCATCGTCGGCTCGAACGTCATCTTCACGCCTGACTTCAACTTCAACGGCGAGGCCAGCTTCGACTACACCGTCAGCGACGGAGCATTGACGGACCTCGGAAACGTCGTCTTCACCATCACTCCCGTGAACGACGCTCCTGTCGCCGTTGCGAGCGGTGTGACAACAAATGAAAACACGGCGAAGAGATTTTCAACGTCGGACTTTCAATTCATTGATATTGAAAATGACGACCTGGCGTCGATCACGATCGCTACGTTGAATCTGGCCAACGGTGACACACTCAGGCTCAACGGAACAGACGTTTTTGAAAACCAGGTCGTCACAGCATCAGACATTCCAGATCTGGTCTACACGCCAGCGTCGAATGCGAGTGGCGAGGCTCGTTCGACGTTCGAATTCACGGTCAATGATGCTGACAGTGGTACCATTGCAGCCACAATGACAATTGACGTCTCAAATGGAGCGATCATTGACCTTGCTGTACCCAGCAGTGCGTTTGTATCGATTTCACCTAACGCGACATTCGCAGGAAGTGCTGGAGATGTTAATGGCGATGGCTTCGACGACGTATTGGTCGCCGATGGAAGCCAGCGGGCCTGGATCGTCTTCTGGAATCCCGAAAGGTCTGGCTCTGTCGATCTTCTGTCATCGGATAGTGGTATCGTCGAACTGGTTGGAAGTGGAGGTGGGACAGGAAGATGGGTAGCAGGAGCGGGCGACGTCAATAACGACGGATACGACGACGTACTTATCGGAGCACCATTCGCTGGTGCCGGCGAAGTTTACCTTGTGTATGGAGGCGTATCGATACCAGCGATGATTAATTTGAACGCGTTGGATGGTCGCGGTGTTACCATTTTTGGTGCAGATGCAGGAGATGAATTTGGCCGAGAGGTTGGAGGAGCCGGGGATTTCAATGGGGATGGTTACGCCGACATCGTCGTCGGAGCACGGAGGGCAGACGGAAAAGATAATCTCCTTCCTGTTGCAGGAGAGACCTATGTCATCTATGGAGCAATGGATCTTCCGGCATCTATCGACACTCGTGAACTCGGAAATCGCGGGACTATTATTTATGGTGCAGAAGGTGGAACAGAACCGTTATTTGGTGGCCAAAGCGGATTCTCAGTCGATGGTGCTGGAGATTTTAATGGTGATGGGATCGGCGACATCGTCATTGGTGCCTACAACACAACTGCGAATGGTGCTGGATATATAATTCTTGGGAATATCGCACCACCTCAAATCATTGATCTCGTAGAGCCTGGTCCAGAGGTAATTACAGTCCTTGGATCAGCTAGCGGAATCAACGGCACGAAACTTGGAAGAGCAGTTGGCGGTCGCGGCGACATCAACGGGGATGGCTTCGCTGATGTTCTTTTCGGTGGTCCTGGTGCCAATGGTGTTGAAGACTCACGTCAGGATGCTGGAGATACTATTGTCATTTTCGGTTCTCCTAATTCACCGAATGTTATAGATACCTTAAGTCTTGGTTCCGCTGGCATGAGAATCATTGGGGCAAAGGCAGGAGACAATAGCGGTCGGGACGTTGCAATGGGCGGCGACATTAACGGCGACGGATTCGACGACCTCATAATCGGAGCTATATTTGCTGACGGTCTTAATGACTCAAAGCCTGCTGCCGGTGATGTTCATGTCCTGTTTGGCCGACCAGAATTTCCATCCAGAATCGATCTTGCTGAACCGGGGGCTTCTGGAATTGTGATCCACGGCGAAGTCGCGAATTCTAAATTGGGACTGTCTTTAGCCGTCGTCGGCGATGCGAATGGCGACGGGTTCGATGACATCGTTATCGGATCGCCTTATGAATCTAGAAAAAGCTACCTGGTCTTTGGAAGCGACTTCTCGACGGCGACTACCCACGCGGGAAGTGCATCAAGGGACACTTTGACCGGGAGTACTGCTCCGGATGTGATGAACGGAGCTCAAGATAATGATCTGCTCTTTGGGCAGGCAGGTACTGACGTCTTAATCGGCGGGCAAGGTGACGACATCTTGACGGTCAGTGACTTAACGTTTCGGAGGGTTGTCGGAGGCAATGGTGACGACGTTCTTGCACTCGATGGCGCCAACATCACGCTGGACCTCACGACAATTGCTGACAACCGGATAGTTGATATCGAAGCGATCGACCTTACCGGCAGCGGAGACAATTCGCTCAAGCTGGATTTTTGGGAAGTCGTAAACATCAGCAGTCACTCGAACACGCTGCTCGTCCGTCGCAACACGGGCGACACTGTGGATTTTGGAAGTGGCTGGACACCAACATTGAGTCAGACGATCAACGGCGTCACCTATGATGTATTCACGCAGGGGACGGCCATCCTGGGTATTCAGACAATTACCCAACCTTCGATCGTTCAAACATTGTTGCCCAACACGGCGAACCAGCGAGTGCCGATTTACTCCACGCAGGATATTCAGATCACGGGCATCAATTTTCGACTGCAGCTCGGTGATGGCACAGGGCCACTCGTCGAACCAATCTTCAATGGGGTCGATCTCACCGGAAGTGTCTTCGAGGCCTTTGCAAACACGGCCAGTGGCGGACCAGTTGATGACGCAGAACAGTTCATCCAGTCCAGCATCGTATTCAACACGAAAGGCAATACAGTATCGGCTAATGGCCTGTTGGCTACTCTGCTGATAGACACAACTGGTATCGACTCTGGTGACTTCGATTTGCTGTTCTCTGAGACGCAGATCGGTACAGATACTGCTTTTATTTTGCCCGGAGGAAACGAGCAGACTGCAGCACTCGGTAACGTAACGTTGCGTGTCGTACCTACTCAGATTCTCGATCGGCACGTCTTCTATAACAACTCGTTCTTCGACGGAAATTCGCCGACCATCAATGCGAACGACGATTCTGCGATTGCTACCGATAAGATCGCACTGTTCCGAGGTGAGACGGCGTCGTTCGTGAACTACACCAGCTACTTACGCGGAATCAACGGAATTTTCGTGGATATCGTAGGGCTGGCGGATCCAGTCAATTTGGATGCTTCCGGATTTACATTCAAAACTGGAAATGTCGACGATGTCGCCATGTGGGAAGAAGCAACGGTTTCCAGCAGTGTGGTTGTGCGAGAAGGTGCTGGAGTAAACGGATCAGATCGAATCGTGCTTGTCTTTCCGGATGGCTCCTTCAAGGGCACTTGGCTGGAAGTCACCGTCAAGGCTGATGCTGTGACGGGGCTGGCGTCTCCTGATGTCTTTTATTTCGGCAACGCAACCGGCGAGTCTGGCAACAGTCCCACAAATACATTCGTGGACGGAACGGACTTCGCACGAGCTCGGGACAACCAGCGGAACTTTTTGAACCGGGCTCCGATCGACTCTGAGCTGGACTACAATCGTGATTCGTTCGTAGACGGGTCGGACCTGGCGATCGCTCGTGACCACAATACGAATTTCTTGACGGCTCTAAGGCTGCTTGTTCTCACTGCTGAACCGACTCCAACGCAGTTGCCCATGTCAGCTCGTCCGAGCGCCCCCATGAGAGTTTCTGTTAGCGAGGAATTTCATCAGCAGTCTTTCCCAGAACCACAGTTCGCTACTTCATTGTTGTCGACTGAAGTCAGTCGACAGATGCTGCTGGTGTCGCCCGTCGGTGAAGGTAGCGTGATGATCATTGATCCCGATGGATCGCCGGGTAATGACCGAGACTCGTCATCATCGCGAGAGTTTGGCAACGAAGTGATTGAAGCTCTCCTCGGCAGCGATCTGCTGGACGAAGTAATGGGACTTGCTTGAGTCCAATCAACGCAGCTCTCGGAGCGTGAAGCGATTGCGATCAGCAATCCGTTCAAGAGTAGTTCATCGGTCATAACCAAAGGGTGTGTTTCATGTTGCCCCACCTTATATTTGTAAGACGTCGTCGCCGCGCCGCTGCCATAGTTTCGCCACCTTTGGCGCGGACGAAGATTGGAATCGACATCTCGCCGTATGTCGAAATAGTTGAGTCACGCATCCTGCTAACTGCAGTGCTCACGGCTGGGAGTCATGAACTGCTGGCCAATACTGCCAACCAGTTCATCGATATCGCTGTAGCTGGCGACTCAGACGTAACCGGACTCAACGTTCGCGCACAGTTAGGCGACGGTGCAGGAGCGGCAGAAGAGCCTGTATTTGATGGGGTAAGCTTTGACGAAGGAATCTGGACAGCCGCGAAGACGGTCACTGGCGGGGCAGTGGACGGCGCCGCACAGTTCGTTCAGGCCAGCGTCGTGTTTAATACGAAAGGCGACAGCGTCGCTTCAAACGGACTGGCGGTGCGACTCAGTATTGACACAACAGGTTTCTTCAGTGGCACCTTTGATCTCAAGTTGGGAATGACTCAGATTGGGGCGGACTCTGTGTTTCTCGCGGCAGGCGGAGCGGAAGAGACGGTGACGATTACCAATGGAGCCATTACGATTGTTGCAGTGGACGACACTGGTCCAACGGTAACTGTGGACATAGTTGAATCGTCACTAAACGTCGACGGTAACACCTCATTGGTCACCTTCGAGTTTGACGAAAACGTGAGCGATTTCGACAAGAACGATGTGACTGTTGTAGGTGGCGACTTGAGCAACTTCGTCACAGTGGATGCCAATAGTTTTGCGGCTACATTCACTGCAGACGACGAGTTAGAAGGCACTGGTACGATCAGCGTTGGCACCGATTACCGCGACGCAGCAGGCAATGCGGGTAGAGCGGCCTCGAGTAGCGTAGCAATTGACACCTTGACTCCGACAGTGGCTATCACTCCTGACGGGACAACGACGACCGACTCACCGATAGTGTTTACGTTTCAGTTCAGTGAGACGGTCACTGGATTTGCGTCGAGTGATGTGAGCATCGCAAACGGTTCAGCGGGAACATTTACGCCGCTCGGCAGCGATACGTTTACGCTGGCAGTAACTCCAGCCGCACCGGGAACGGTGACAGTCAGTGTTGCAACAGATGCAGTTCAGGATCTCGCTGGTAACGGCAACCTTCCAAACAGCGCGTCGGTCACGAGTTCGGCACCCGGAACGGTCACTCTGCCTGGCGGCGGCATCTACGAGGCACTGCTTGAAGGCGGAGATCTGGTTCTGCGCGTTTCCGGTGGCGTGGAACAGTTCCGCCGCTCAGTCATTGCCGTATCCGTGTTGGAAATCACAGGCTCCACAGGTGCTGACGTGCTTACTGTGCTCAACAGCGGCGGAGCCGTGGCAACTCCAATTCTGTTCATCGGAGGGGGTGGTAATGACCTTTTCGACGCGTCTCTGGCAACCGGATCGACAACTCTCCTCGGTGGAGCGGGTAACGACACTCTGACAGGGGGGACCGGCGACGACTTCATCATCGGCGGAAGTGGCAAAGACATACTCTCTGGCGGCGCCGGCGCCGATCAGCTCTACGGGCGAAGCGGCCCAGACACTCTGACAGGCGGAGAGGGCAATGACACCATCGGCGGCGGCAGCGGCAGTGACAGGATCGAAGGTGGTCAGGGCGCCGACTTCCTGACCGGTGGCGGAGGTTTCGACACTATCAGTGGCGGAGATGGCTCCGACCGAATCTTCGGCGGGCCAGGCAAGGATCTGCTCGACGGAGACGACGGAGACGACACGTTATTTGGTGGCGGCGGAGCCGATGACATTGCTGGTGGTTTAGGCACCGACACACTGAACGGGTTCTTCCGCAACGATGCCTTCAACCAACTCGTTGCAAGAGACATCCTGATCGGCGGCGAGCGTCCGTCCGAACACTCATCACCGATCATCCTAATGGAGCTGGAATCAAAACCCGAATCACCTCAATTCCACAGCCCACCCACGATGACCAACCACGAAGCGAGCGACACTCAACAAGGCGCGGAAGGATTCGCCGCAGAGGCCCGGACCAGCATCGACGAAAGCTTTGCCAACTCACTAATGCCTGAGCTTCTTGGGTTGTAACGTGTCAGTTCGCTGGCAAAACCAGCCCTGGTGGGGCGGCTCGTTTCATTGAGGCCACCAGCGAGAGCAGGCGTCTGATCCCGAGCTCGTCTGCGGTGTGCGAGAACTCCTGAACTCCTTACGGCGTTTGCGTCAAACGCGTAGAGGCTCCACAAGTGTCCCTGACTCGCACACCAATCAGAGCTGGCTACAAATGTGCAACACCCGGCCGGTATCGAATCGGGTACAGAATCAAAGCAAAGCGACGGGCCACATAGCAAACGATGAAAGCGACGCGCGTCGCGAGCACTCTCAGGCCAGGAAAAACCACCGATAGAGCGCCGGACCGATGGTTCAATACTCTGTGAGTGCAAAGAACTGATGGCTCAATGCTCAGGCTAACCAACGGAACGACGGTCCGGTGGTTGCATTGATTTCCGATCCGCTTCGGCGTCGCATTCTGGAGCATGAGGCGAATTCGATGCTCCCAGAATGTGATCATTTCTCGCCATTCCTGGAGATGAGCACGCGTCAATTGTGTTGTAAACTGTAACGTGACCAATAGATTACAGCGTGCCGTCGTGATCATTACTGATCGTAAAATTACTTTCAGCATCTGCTTGGCTCTTTCGTTTTTACTCTTGTTTTGATTAATTTCGACAGGATTCACGCTGGTGGATGTTGACGAATTGTAACAAGCCGGCGAGAATCTGATAGACCATCTGTGAAAGGATGTCTTCGGCGGTGTGAGTCACCAGCAGCGGACTGCGAGGATCGG
>JABMPE010000277.1 GCA_013203845.1 Rhodopirellula sp.
ACCCGAGCCGCCGTTCGGCCAAAGTCACGCGCGAGCTGGCAGACCGACTGGCTCGACTGGCGAAGTCGCTGGAGAGTGAAGACACCGACCCGTCGCGAGTCTCTCAGTTCCTGATGCGGTGTCTGTTCACGATGTTTGCCGAAGACGTCGACCTGATTCCCCAAGACTGTTTCACGGAGTTGCTGACCAGCCTTCACGGTGACACCGGCAACTTCCCCGACATGGTGCGGTCACTGTGGGAGACGATGGACAAGGGCGGGTTCTCTCCGATCCTGCGGGCGAAGCTGCGTCGTTTCAACGGGGGGCTGTTTGAGGACTGCGAGGCGTTGCCGCTGTCGGATGATCAACTCGAACTGCTGACCGACGCCAGCAAAGCGAATTGGCGGGAAGTGGAACCGGCCATTTTCGGGACATTGCTGGAACGGGCACTCGACCCGGTCGAACGTCACAAGCTGGGAGCTCACTACACACCGCGTGCGTACGTCGAACGTCTGGTCATGCCCACGATTATCGACCCGCTGCGCGACGAGTGGGACGCGGTGCGGACGGCGGCAATCACACTGGCCGTGCGTGGCGATGCGAACGAAGCCATCGAGACCGTCCGCAGTTTTCACGGCAAGCTGTGCGAGACACGGATTCTCGACCCGGCCTGCGGGAGCGGCAATTTTCTCTATGTCGCGCTGGAGCACATGAAGCGGCTGGAAGGCGAAGTGCTTAACACGCTGCGGGAGCTGGGTTATCGTCAGACGGAGCTGCTGACGGTCGATCCTCACCAGTTCCTCGGGATTGAAGTGAATCCCCGAGCCGCGGCGATTGCCGACCTGGTGCTGTGGATCGGTTATCTCCAATGGCACATCCGGACGCGTGACCTGTCGCAGATTGCCGAGCCGATCATCCGCAAGTTCCACAACATCGAATGCCGCCCCCTGACGTCGATTTTGCAATTCGGTCAATTTGTTACGATTCGTCAGTCTATGCGTCCGATTCAGAATCAATGCGTTAATTCGAGTCTGGCCAGCTGATCCTTCCGCGTTGACTATAGGCTGTCAAATAGCAAAAATGCGATAGTGAACCTGAAATGCCTCAAACTGTCATCCAGTTATACCGAGAAGATAATGGGGACGTTCCGGTCGAACTTTGGCTCGATCACTTGGAACAACGGACCCCCAAGGCATGGGCCAAGTGCATTGACGCGATTCTTGAGCTTGAACGTTTGGGGCATGAGGCCCGACGTCCCTTAGCTGATGCACTTCGTGACGGAATCTATGAATTGCGGACGCGGCACCAACACATCAACTATCGATTACTTTACTTCTTCAATGGTCAGAATCTGGTTGTTCTTTCTCATGGAATCACGAAGAAGGACAAAGTCCCTGCTGGAGAAATCAATCGCGCGATCAAGCGACGGAAACTTGTTGAAGAAAATGCCTCGCTGCATATCGCGATTTGGGAGAACTAATGAAATGTCTAAAACTACAAACTTCGCAGACGTTTTGAGGGCAAAGCTTCTCAAGTCACCAAACTTGGCACATGCGGTTGAAAATGCCGCCGTCAATCGGCATATCGCTTCGGAAATCTACCAAGCGAGGAATGATGCTGGCCTGACACAGAAACAACTCGCCGAAAAGGCCGGCACAACCCAAAGCGTCATTGCCAGAGTTGAGAATGCTGACTACGAAGGTCATTCGCTGTCCACGTTGAAGAAGATTTCAAATGCACTCAACCGACGGCTCAGAGTCGATTTCTGTGCCAGACCGGAATACAGACCAGTCTTGAATGAAACCGTTGAAGTGTCGTCAGAGTGGTTGGATGGGGAAGTTGAATTCTCAACTGCGTGTAATGAGCTATGAGTAAAAAAAAGAGTGCGGCGCGACGCACCGGAAAACTAAGTCCAATCACGATCCTGACAAAATTTGAACTCAAGTCGATTCGACTGGTTTCGTCCAGTTCGAATGTCAGTTTGCAGGCAGGGGGACTGCCGAAAGCGACGAAAGTGGAAGCCGAATGTGGACTTGGAGCTTCAGACGATGAGGACGCAGTAAAGGTCAATGTCAATTGCAGCGTGATATCGCGGTATGCTGAGTCGGACTCTGAACCTGCAATTCGTATCTCTTGTGAGTACCAAGCGGTCTATAAATTTATGGGCAACGAATTTCCGTCACACGACGAGTTGTCGGAATCAGTCGATGACATTTCAAACGCGGCGATGATCCAAGTATGGCCATTCATACGGCATTACGCTTTCTGGATATCCTCACAGATTGGAGTACCCCCGATCACTTTACCAATGTTTCGAACCGAGACACCCGCAGGGATGGTTGGAAGAATTGGAGCGAAGCGCGGAGCAAAGAAACGATAATCTCGTTCGGAAATAGATCGTATTACAACTGGCGGAGCACTTGGCCGTGCACCGGAAGCGGCAACAGGCTCAGCATCCGAAGCTGACGATGACGGGTATGTACAACGTGCTCGAAAAGCTGCGGGCGATTGAGCGCGCCTCGGTAGGGCCGGTTCCCACCGGCCAATCGTCCGACAATCAACCCGACGGCCGGTCGGAACCGGCCCTACCGGTGCTGACGGACAAAGACAAGACGATTCACGAACAGGGACTCGTTTCCGTCCTGAAGCAGATTCACGACGACCTGGACGCGGCAGTGTTCGAGGCGTACGGCTGGCCGGTCACGCTGACCGACGAAGAAATTCTCGAACGTCTGGTCGCCCTCGACGCCGAACGCGCCGCCGAAGAACAACGCGGGCTCATTCGCTGGCTGCGTCCCGAGTTCCAGAACCCGTCCGGCGATTCTTCCCGACAGAAAGAGCTGGCCATCGGAACCGACGACGAAGACCAGCCAGCCGCGAAAGGCAAAGGCAAAAAGAAAGCCGCGACAAAGAAACTGCCGCTGCCGAAGAAACTGGCCGAACAGGTGGTCGCCATCCGCCAGCAACTGGCCACCAGCCGCGAACCACTCACAGCCACCGACATGGCCAGACGCTTCTCCCGAGCGAAACCCGACCAGGTGGAAGAACTACTCCAGTCCCTGACGGTGCTGGGTTCCGCCCGAGAAGTCGAACCCGGCAAATACGTTTCGGCGTGAGACCGACTGAAGTGAGTTGCTGTGGAGGCTCTGATTGGGCGGGACGAATGCCGCGTCATGCTGTATCCTGCGAGCTGGATTAACGGGAGACGAATTGCTGTGAAACCGACCATTCCACGCGAAGCCATCGCCGAATTCTGCGAGCGTCACCACATCCGACGCCTGGCACTGTTCGGTTCCGTGCTGCGCGACGACTTCGGACCGCACAGCGATATCGACGCGCTGGTGGAATGGGAACCGGGACACACTCCCGGCTGGGAAATCGTCGACATCGCCGAAGAACTGGAACGCCTGTTCGATGGTCGCAAAGTCGAACTGATCAACCCGCAGTTCCTGAAACCACGTCTGCGGGACAACGTGCTGAAAACTGCTGAGGTACAGTATGAACGGGCGGGATGACGGATATCTCCGCGACATGCTCGACACCGTCGACAGGATTCTGGCCCGGACCGCCGGACTGTCGAAGGACACGTACGACGCTGACGAAGACCGGCAGTTTGTGTTCACGCACCTGGTTCAGATCGTTGGCGAAGCGGCCTCCCGCGTCTCCACCGAAACGCGGGCACAGCATCCCGAGATTCCGTGGAAGCAAATCATCGGCACCCGTCACCGCATCGTTCACGACTACGTCCACGTGGATACCGACATCCTGTGGGAAATCATCACGACACACATTCCGGAACTTCGGCGCCTGCTCAAAGACATTGCGAACACCGACTGATTTCGAATTCGGAAACAAGCACGACGGAAGGCCAGACAGACGCCCGTTTCCGCCTGAATCTGCGGGTGAGTGCGACACGCTGCGTCGGGTCCTCCGGAAAGGTCTGTCGGCGCGCGGGTTGGAAATCGCGTTTTTTTCGTCGATATCGACTGAAAAAAGCCGCCTCCCTCCCTCCCTCCTTTTTCAGAGGGCGGTTCGGGGAAACGTTGGATTCATCGCTTTCGTAAAGTTCCTGTTCAGGCGAGTTTGCCATGTCGCTGGATTTGAAAGCTGAACAAGAATCGCTTCTCAGGTGGCCGTTGGAATTGAGCGTCATCAACGTGGCTTCGGTGATTCAGAGGTGCGACAGCGCGCAACTGGGAATCGACGAAGCGGTTTTTTCGCTCAGACAATTCAGTGACGTTCTTCAAGATGCAGACGAACGTGCTATCGAGGAAATGTTCCGCTCGGGCGGTGACCGCAACGCAGACAGAAGCTCTCTCATTGGGCATTTTCTGAAAGCGGTGTGGCAACTCAATGATTATACCCGCGCTGATTGTATGTGGCAGGTTGGCTACAGCAGCGCGGGGAATTACTACCCGCATGAATTGCCATTGCATCAATCGCGTGAGTTACTCTGGCTTGCATTGAGCAAACTGGTCGACACCGATGCCTGGAAGCATCCTTTCGAAGAATGGCAAACCGCGGCAGGGCTGTTCGTTCCGTGTCGCGCACTGTCTTTTCGCCATCCAAGTGATCATAAATTTACCGTTCCTGCTCTTTATCTCAGCGATGGCAGTCCAATAGACGCTCAGTTACGCTGGGAGGCTGCCACGTGGTTTGAAGTAGTCCAAAGTTGTCACGACGTTTTGGAAAACCTGCTGAGCGAGATTTGGCTCAAGCGGGTTCCGTCAGCGATGAAGCCGAATCCGGTGTTCGACTTCATGCAGTCGCCATCGCAAACATTGGCGAACGCTGCGCTAAGCTGGGTGAAACCGGTGCGTTCAGACTTACCTGACGACGATGAAATACAGGCAGGTCATGCCATGAGGCAGGAGTCACAAAAAACGGCACCAAAGCAGACGGAGTTGGCTGCGGCGGATACTGTGCTTCCAGCAGTTGCCCGAATCGACTGCGACCAGTGGTCAGCCAGGTGGTCAGCCAGGTGGTCACTTCCTCCAGCACGTGGTTCAGTGTGAAGTCCGGCAGGGACAGACGCAGCGATTCCAGGACGCTCGTCAGCACGGTACGGCGACGGGCTCCGCGGATGGTTTTGCTGGTGCGGCCTGTTTTACGATCGCTGGCGGCGTCTCGCAGAGTCCGTTCGGACTCGTTGTTCGTGCCGGGCACTGCGGGGTGAATCACGAAGGTGAACAGTTCTTCGACTTCCATCAGCCGCAGGAGTTCGTTGACCAGATTGACGAAGTCGCGTTCGGCGTCCGTCGCCGGTGGGGGCGGGTCTTTGTACCGTTCGCCGCACAGCGACCACAGGTCATTGTCCAGCGTGCGAGCTTTCTTCGGACGCGTCGCCGGTTTCAGCCGACGATCCCGCTTCAGTCGGCAGGCTTTGCGGTACAGTGTCAGCAGGCCTGTCAGGAACGTGCGGTATTCTTCATTGTCCGGCTGTAGCAGCGTCAGCCGGATCGCTTTGCGGATCAGACCACCAAGGGTGGATGTATCATGGCACCGGTTCCTGTTCACAGCGAGTTCTGCAATTCGAAACGGGCGAGAAACTAATCCGGCCGTGCCGGGCTCAGCATTTCTGAGCGAGCGTGAAGCCTCGATACACCGCCGCGTCGTCGCTGACCAGCACGCCACCGAACAGGTCCTTTGGTAATAACGTCGCCAGAGTCGCACCGTCTTTGTGGACGCCGAACAGGATGATCCGAACCTGCTCCGAGAGAAACGCCCACACCGAATTGATGCTCCAGCCTGTCTCGTCCGTATGTCGGGCAGCGACCGAAAGTTGGTCGGCGGAGTTGGCCAGCAATGTGCAGAGCGTGTCGAACTCAGGTTCCCACTGGCGGGATAATCGGTTCAGAAACCGCCACGGGCGGATTATGAAAGAAGCGTGTGATCATTAGATTGCGTCAAACAGGCAAATCAGCGTTACCGTAAATCAACACCCTGGGGTGTCGGCCTGTGACTTCGTCAGCTTCAGACTCCAGAAGAAGCTGAACTGCTCACAGACCTTGTCCATCGACAGCCGCGTGATGAATACCATGTACGTCAACGCGACGTAGATCTCGATGCCGTATTCAGACCGACCGAGCGTTCCAGGAATCGTCGGCACTTCGCCACCGGGCTCATGGTAAACATGATACGCCACGAGCACGGTCTGACCGTTTTCAATCCGCCACACGACGCGAGACAAATGCAGCGTACAGTCATCGGGCGGGACGTCTTCGGGAAACACATCCTCGTGGCGGTCGGCCTGAACCAGTTTCTCGGCCGTGGTACGTCGACCACGCCGAGACGACTTCTGCTTCTTCCGCTGCTTGCCACCGGCTCGTTTGGCAGCATCGCGTTTATCTTCGGCTTCCAGAGAATACCCGTCTTCCAACC
>JABMPE010000278.1 GCA_013203845.1 Rhodopirellula sp.
CTGCAAAGTAGCCCTGCGACGACTGCGCTTTTCTTCCAAGAAAAAAACTGATTCCCAGCGTGATCCCTACGAAAACGAAGAAGATCACGACAGCGATCGCTGACGGTTCGTAAATCACTGGTCGTCCTCCGTTGACGAACCAGGCTCGTCGTTAGAATCGCAGAGCACTCCATAGACCAGCGCCATGACAAACGCCGCGATGATCAACCCGAAGCCGTACAGGATGGCCACGTTAATGCCGGCGATCGGCGTGGCTTCCATCGTCTCGGGAGAGAACGTGTTGATCAGCACGAATCCGCCGTACAGAACCAGGTAGACGGCGAACAGGACGATCCCCATTCGAGCGTTGCGGGTTTGCATAAGTACCTCAGGTTTGCAGCATTGGGCTGCGGATTTATGTAGGGTGCGTCTTGACGCACCGGAGCGGTAGGCGTGAGCAGTGCGTCGAGACGCACCCTACGGAGGTGGTCAGCCGATCTTCGCGCGCAGCTCTTCGAGCAGACTGACGGCTGTCCCGATGTCGGCTTTCTGGCGTTCCCGATCGTGAGCGATTTCCCGCTCGATCGTCAGCGGACCTTCGTATCCCAGTTCCTTCAGAGTCCGCAGGTAGGTTTCCATGCCGACGTCACCTTCACCCAGTGGGACTTCCGCTCCCCACTCTTTACCGCGGACATCTTCCGCCGCCCAGGTCGCATCTTTGCAATGAATACTGCGAACCAGGTGGCCAACTTTTTTCAGCGCGTCGATCGGATCCCCGGTGCCGTACAGGATCATGTTGGCCGGGTCGAAGTTGATGAATAGGTTGTCGCGGTCGACGTCGCCGATGAATTCCAGCAGGTGTTCCGCAGATTCCTGTCCCGTTTCGAGATGCAGGTTCTGACCGTTGTCTTTCACGTAGTCGAGCAGCGATTGAGTGACCTCGATCAGATTCTTGTAGCTGTCGGTGTCACGGCCTGGAACGAAGCCAACGTGCATGCCGACCACGCCACAACCGATAAACTTTGCGAAATCAGAGACTGATCGGAACTCAGCCGCACGCGCATCACGCAATGCTTCAGGAACGATGCCGACCGTCTCGGCTGTTCGCTGAATGCTTTCGTATGTTTCTCCCGCGAAGCCGCTGAACAGGACCGTCGCTTCAAAACCAGCGTCAGCAGCCTGATTCAGATACTTCTTTGCCGCGTCTTCGGTCCGATTTTCAGGATGCGGAGCGTGCAGATGAACGGTGGGAATCTGTAATTCTTTCACCACGTCAAAGTGAACGCCAAGTCCGTCGTCAATGGATGTGAAAACGCCGATCGGCCACTTAATCATCGGGGGAACTCCTGAGCGGAAAGAAGAACGCAAACGCCAGCGCAAGAAGACGCCGAAAACCGAGCCAGCATCTTAGTGGTGACGTTTCAGATTCTCCAGCAGCCATCGATCTCTGTTGATGGTTACTCCGTTTCAGCCGCGTCGAGCACAGAAAAATTTCACCTGAACATACAAAAAAGGCCTGTTCGGAACTCCCGAACAGGCCTCTCGATCTGAAATGCGTGCCTTGCTGAATATCAGTCCGCGTAGAAACGGGTCAGTTCTTCAACAGTCAGCGGCTCCTGGATGGAGTCGCTGGTCAGGCGGGCGCGAACCCGGTGATTGCCTTCGTCGGCTCCCTGAATGTAAATCTGGAAGATGGCTGTCTTGCCAGGTTCCAGAGCCGGCAGAGCTTTGAAGACAACCAGCCCGCTTTCAGCAATGTGCTCCGTCGGACCTTTGACATTGATCAGTTTCACGCCGCCCGGAAGTTCAAATGACAGACCGACGTTTTGAGCTCCTTTTGATCCTTCGTTGCGGACGCGAACTTCGTAGGCGGTTTCGCGACCGATCTCGACGGGATCGTCGAGGTCCAGGACTTCCAGCACCAGCGATGCGGTGCCCTCAATTCTGGTCGCCACATTGGCTTCAGCAGCGGCTCCGTGTTCCGAGATCGCCCGAGCCAAATGGCGGAAGTCACCGAGTTCAACTGGCTTGAGTTTCAGGCTCAGGTCGATGGATTCTTTCGGGCTGACGCTTCCGACGAACCAGGTAATCGTGCGAGTGGTTGTATCGTAATTTCCACCGCGGCTGGCAAAGAGAAACTCAAATCCCTTCGGCACGACATACATGGCTCGAACGTTGTTGGTGACGGCTTGTCCGTCGTTGGTTAGTTTGAGTTCGTACCGCGCGTCGCGACCGACGTATCGCAGAGCGGGCCCGGTAACGTCGAGGTTCAGGCTCGGAGCCAGGACCGCGATGGCAGCATTGGCGGCCTGACGAAGTTCCGTTCCGGATGTGGCGATCACGCTGACATTCTGCGAACCGCCAGCGACCGCGGTCAGCGAAAGTCGAACGCTGCGCTGCTCACCTGGATTTACCGAACCCAGGTCCATCTTCAGACGCTTCCCTTTGGGATGTTCCAGGCCTTCCGGAATAGTCACCTCAAGTGTGACGTTGTGAGCGACTCCAGTCCCTGGGTTCGACACGGTAACCAGGTGCGACGCTGATTCGCCCATCATCACTTCCGACGGCCCCTGCATGGCCAGCTTCAGCATAGGCTCTTCGACAGCAAGCAACGTCGTCGCTGCCGTTGAGAATCGAACGTTGGCGTTCGCAGCCAGCTCACCTCGCTCACTCGGAACCATCGTGATGTGAATCTCGCGTTCCTCGCCAGCGTCCAGCGTCGGGAATTCCCAGACGACTGAATTCGCAGCTGTGGCTGGCGTCGGACTGGCAGATGTCAACCGAACGGTACGTGGGAAGAACACATCGACGACGACATCTGACGCGCTGGCCTGTCCCGAGTTACTGACGGTCAGCAGCAGTTCACATGGCTGGCCGACGTTGATGTCAGATTGTTTCGCCCATCGGGTTTCAATGTGCGGAGCTTGCTGTGTGAAGTTAATGTAGCCGCCTGCCGGACCTGATGCTGGTGCCGCCTTTGGAGTACGACCGAGCGGTCGAGCATCGACTGGCGGTTCGGGCTGCAGCACTACAGAAGCGATACCCGCTTTCTGGCCTTCCGGCCCGATCGGCAGAAGCGGAGCGGCGGACGTGCCACTGGTCTGCCGAATCGACTCAGACGAACCTGACTCCCGGGCAAAGTCGGCCTGAATAATTCCGTCTGAAGCTGGTCTGGCAGCAGGGCCGCCCGCCTGGATGATTTCAGAATTCGCAGGTCCGGTTGGCGTCGCACCAACTGGTCGCCCCGCTGATTCACGCACGGGAGACGGCGGTTCGCTGACGACGCTCAGCTGAGCCTGCATGGCGACTGGCGTCGCTGACAGCTGGCGAGTCGAGGTTTTCGCAGAGCTGCCGACTGGCACAGGGGCCGTTCCGAAAAGTTCGCGGTGATAGTCCTGCAGGCCGCTCGCCGATTGTTGAGCAGGCTGCTGCTGAGTCGTCGGTCTAGCCCGCTGGTACCGGAGAATCCCACCACTGTTTGGATTACTGGCCGCTTGTTTCGCGGTTTCCTGCTCAGTGCTGCGACTGAGAAAATTCAGACGACTCAGAGGACTGGGCGTCTGAGCTGGTTGCCTCGACGCGTCTTTCTGGTCGTTCCGGGTTGACGGTGCTCGCTCCTGAGCGACTCCAGCCGACATCGAAATTGTCAGAGCTCCCAGGGCCGTCAGGCACCAAAAGAGTTTTCGCATGGTTCCGGTTCCTTCCAGATCAATTCGCGTAACCAGTATTTGATTCCGGTGAGCCGGCATTATTCTGCCGTGGCTCACCAGGCAGACGTTTGCATGCAGCCCCCTGGTGACGTACTCATCTCTGGTTATCGGTTGCACCGGTTGTGTCACATGAGGCGTTTCGGTGGTTTATTTCGATCCGGAAGGCCGGGAAGTCTGAGAATCTGAGCGTTTGATCCAGGATGGCGATCAGCGAACCTGTTCGAGGCCTGAATCAGCGTCGCCAGCAGCAGATTCGGCAACGGGACGAACGACGGAATGACGACCAGGCAGTACGGGATCGCCGCGCAGAATGTATCCGCCTACTTGCAGTCATTAACCGAAAGAGAAAGCTGCAAAGTCTTCCCAATTCGCAAGTTAGAGACGGATCGCACCCAGAACCACCGAAGCGGCGTTTTGCCTGAAAATCGACATCGCTAAACGCGAAGGAGATGGTCGCCGCCGCACTGGCGGATGGAAAGTCTTGACCCGGCTCGGCAGCTACGGCGTAAATCCAGTTCAGCTTTTTTTTTGAAAGCGTTCTTGCTGATTTCCAGACCGTGAGCGTGCCGGTTCAGCATGGTGCGATCGTGATCACAAAACGCGATGTCGTTGTGAAGTTCGATGCCGTTGCGAAAGTTATTTCGTGAGCGTGATTACCCAGCAGGGTGGCCTGGTTGCGACTTTGCCTGCAGACAGCACATTCGATCCCGAGCCCATGCGGCGTTTCGGTAGTTATTTTCAGCGTTTTCGTTGGGTTTTCAGGGCCAGCAGAATGATGCCCGCCGCTCGCCTGCGCGTCAGGGGTTTCACCAAAAACATCTCATCCATGTCCGCGCGAGCAGTAAGTAAATTACGGGCTCATCGTTTCTGCACGATCTGCACGAGTTGGGACGCCTACGCCACCCCCAATTATTCACGAAGGCCTGACCAGGGTCGAGAAACGCGTTGCCGAAATAGCGCCAATGCATCGCGATGCAGAATTTGCTTTCCCATACCTTGAAACTTCACTCACGGTTGAAGTTCCGACAGCTTTTCCATTGGCTCGTTCCTGACCGCTCCTGCTGAATCATCCGGCTGACTGGCTGCTTTCATTCAGTCAGGCTTGTTCTCCAGCCAAAGCGATCGGAATCCGCACTCGAACATCGCCCCCTGACAACCGCCTCAGGAACAGATGCTTAAACATTTGAAATCAGCAGACTGATCCGCTGCTGGCTATCCTCGAAGAGTGCGGAGTTGCTTCAGTGCGGTTTGTGGCTGGCTAAAAACTCTGCAGACACAGAAACTCTGCGGAGTTCAACCGGGGAGCCGAAACCTGACCGTCGAAACGGACAACCGAAATCGGCCTCATTGAAACGTCTTTCGTTGCCGATAAGCCCTACTTCAGTCTGAGTCCAGACTTTCTTCACGGATCTCATTCCGGTTCGTTGACACCTCAAGAGTTCGTCAATAACATCCCCGCTTTCCCGCAAAGGTTCGCGGGGCCGGACAGCGTCTAAAGGCAGTGTGTGATGACTCAGGAACGAATTCGGATCCGGATGGAAGCGTATGACCACGCGATTCTCGATCTGTCAGCGACGGATATTGTGAATACAGCGAAACGTACGGGGGCCGACGTTCGTGGTCCTGTTCCGTTGCCGACTCGGGTTGAGCGTTATACAGTTCTGCGTAGCCCGCACATCGACAAGAAGTCTCGCGAGCAATTTGAGATCCGAACCCACAAGAGGCTCATCGAGATACTGCAGCCAACAGGCAAGACGATCGATGCTTTAAATAAGCTTTCGTTGCCGGCTGGCGTGGATGTGAAAATTAAAGCAGGGGTTCGCTAGGCCTCTGTTGCTGACAGTGTCCTGCTGACGCTGAGGTAGCTGCCGGGTAGCTACTGGCAATGCAGACTTCTCTCGTGATACGCGAGGGATGAGGCTCAGGTTCAGGCGTCGTGCCTGAATGGAGATGTCGATGTTGCCCGTGGGCAACCTCTCAGAATAACGGAAATAAAAATGCACTCGTTGATTCTTGCGACCAAGGTCGGAATGACTCAGGTTTACGACGCTGATGGTAATGTCCAGCCAGTTACCGTGCTTGAGGTCGGCCCTTGCAGGGTTGAACTGCTCCGACTGCTTGAGTTGGACGGTTACAGTGCTCTGCAGATGTCGCTTGAGCGTGGCGGCAAAATCGTTGCCCGTCGCGAGTCTCGAATAGAGCCTGGCCTGCGAGAGTATGGAGTCGGCGAGCAACTTGACGCTCCGTTTATCCAGGTTGGCGGCAAGGTTGATGTTATTGGTACGAGCAAGGGTCGCGGATTTGCTGGCGTCATGAAACGTCACAACTTCGCCGGGCAAAGGGCATCACATGGCGTTAAAAAGTGCCATCGCCATGCCGGTTCGACAGGAATGAGCGCTGATCCGGCTCGCGTAATTAAAGGCACAAAGATGGCTGGGCGGTACGGCGGAGTGAAGTCCACGGTACAGAATCTCAAGGTTGTTCGGTACGATGCTGAACGTGGCGTGCTCGCTGTTAAGGGAGCTGTGCCAGGACCGAATGGTGGCTTGGTTACCGTACGGCAGCCTGTTGAAGCTTAGTTTTGAGTGAGCGATTGTTGTCACTTTTGGAAATGTAAAGTTTTGAGGCGACGAAATGGCTCGTGTTTTGGAATTAGATGCCGGGCTCGCTGAGGTTGGCGGCGTGGATGTTGATGAGACGCTACTGGCCGGTAAAGTTACGAAACAGCTGATACATGACGCCTGTGTCATGTATCACGCCAACAGGCGTGTAGGAACAGTACGTACGAAGTCTCGCGCAGAAATTAGCGGCACCAGAGCCAAGATGTACCGACAAAAAGGTACTGGCCGAGCCAGGGCTGGCCACAAGCAGTCACCTGTTCGTCGTGGCGGCGGGCACGCTTTTGCGAAGCGTCCAAAAGACTGGTCGTATTCACTTCCCCGTAAGGCATTACGTGCGGCCACCCGTATGGCTCTTCGTTTGAAGATTGAAGCCGGTGAGCTGCGGCTTGTGAAGTCGGTTGATTTGCCGGAAGCACGTACGAAGTATGTGGCAGCGGCGTTGAGTGCTGGTGGTTTTACCGGACAAAGCTGCTTGTTTGTGACTGAAGGGATCGATGCGGCTCTTGTTCGAGCAGCTCGGAATATCCCCAAAGTTACTGTTATTCCGCGGTCTGATCTTAATGCTGATGTTGTGATGCGACATAGGAATGTGCTTGTTTTTGCCGATGCCATGTCTGTGCTTGTCGGAAGTGCGGGTTGAGCGTTGGCTCCAGTTAGCTTTGTGTGGGTTGGTTAAGCTATGTCACAGCAGGAAAATAGAGCAGAGCACGTCTTGAAAGGCGTAATGCTGACAGAGAAAACGGCGTTTATGGCGGAGAGCCGTAACGTGTACGCTTTCGATGTGCCGCTGGATGCGAATAAAACTCAGATTCGCCTGGCGGTCGAGGCAGCTTTTGAGGTGCGGGTCGTTTCAGTAAACACAATTACGCGGCTTGGCCGTCCAAAGCGTCATCGCGCCCATTTTGGTCATGGTCAATCAAAAAAACGTGCACTGGTTAAGCTGCACGCTGAGGATCGGATTTCGCTGTACTAGGTCGAGCGGTTGCGGAGATACGTCGTGGGAATTCGAATTTATAAGCCGACAAGTGCCGGTCGACGAAATGCGTCGGTGAGCACATTCGAAGAGTTGACGTTCAAGGGAAACAATCCTGAAAAAACGTTGATTCGTCGCGCTACAAAGACAGGTGGACGGAACAGCCAAGGAAAGATTACCGCACACCATCGCGGTGGCGGACATAAGCGGATGTATCGGATTGTCGACTTTAAACGAAGAGTCGATGGTGTTTCGGGAGCTGTTCAGTCTGTTGAGTACGACCCGAATCGTTCCGCAAATATTGCATTGATTTGTTATGAAGACGGGCAAAAGGCATACATCATCGCGCCTGCAGGTCTGGTAGCTGGTGCTGTTGTGTGTAGTGGAGACGATGGTGTTGAGCCGGTTGTCGGAAACTCGATGCCGATGTCACGGATTCCGCTGGGGTCTGTTATTCACAATGTTGAGCTACAACCTGGTCGTGGCGGTCAATTGTGCCGGAGCGCCGGGACGAGTGCGGTCTTGAATGCACGTGAAGGAAATTGGGCACAGATCACTCTCCCTTCAGGAGAAGTTCGACGTGTACCTTCAAGCTGTCGCGCTACCATGGGTGAGGTCGGAAATTCAGATCATCAGAATGTAGTTTTAGGCAAAGCTGGTCGTCGCCGATGGTTGGGCTGGCGGCCCCATGTGCGTGGGGCATGCATGAACCCGCATGACCACCCTCACGGTGGTGGCGAAGGTCGCTCGAAGGGTGGGCGTCATCCATGCAGTCCAACGGGAAAGCCTTCTAAAGGGGGCGCGACGCGCAACAGGAAGAAGGCGTCGTCAAAAGCAATTTTGCGGCGACGGAAATCGCGTCGCAATGGCCAGTTGAAATAGTGATTAAACCAGTCGATGGTGCTGGTGGTTTCCATGTCGGCTTGTTAGCTCAGTTGTGCAGAGGTTGAGGAAGACTAGATGTCAAGGTCACTCAAAAAAGGTCCACACGTCGATGAGAAACTCCTCAAAAAAATCGACGCGATGGGGCCGGTAAAGCAGCCGATTAAAACATGGGCTCGTGGTTCAACGATTGCTCCTGAATTTATCGGACATACGTTTCTGGTACATAACGGCAAGCTGTTTTTGAATGTGTATGTCACTGAAGAAATGGTTGGACATAAGTTGGGCGAGTTTTCGCCAACACGCACGTTTCGTGGTCACGGTGCGCGAGGCAAGCGATAGCTGTTTGTTTGGCTTGCGGTGTGCTCTTGAGGTTGAATTATGGCGATTGTAAAAAGCGAGCATCGGTTCGCTCGGATTGCTTCTAGTAAAGTGAATCGAATTCTTCCGATCATCCGTGGTCGCGAAGTTGGCGATAGTCTGGATCTTCTCAAGTGCCTGCCAAATCTTGCGGCGCGTTTGGTGGAGGCTGTAGTTCAGACTGCCGCGGCGAATGCGGCAGAGGCAGGGGTTCGTAACGTTGAGAAGCTGAGAATTGCTGAAGCTGTGGCAAACTGCGGGCCCATGTATAAAAGGATTCGTCCTGGGGCTCGTGGCATGGCGCATGTTGAAAAGCATCGGACTTCACATATCTGTGTCAAGATTGACGTTCCGGAGTTGTAGGTCCGCGCTGGTGTGGCGGCTCTGGGTAAGAAATAGATTTCGGAGTATCGAATGGGACAAAAGGTAAGGCCAACCGGGTTTCGTGTCGGGATTACTGAGCCGTGGCGAAGTCGTTGGTATGCTCCCAAAAAATACTATGGAGAGCTTCTGGTCGAGGATCAGAGAATTCGAGAATTTATTCGCAAGAAATACCAGTTCGCAGGTGTTTCGCGGGTTGAGATCGAACGCACTCGTGACCAGGTGGTTGTCCATCTACATACTTCCAGGCCCGGCATTATTATTGGCCGGAAGGGACAGGAAGTTGATCGATTGAAGGCTGAACTTGAGGCTCTGACTGGTCGTCATCTTGACCTTAAGATCGTCGAAATTAATCAGCCAAATCGAAACGCCTCACTGGTTGCACAGGATATAGCGCAGCAGTTGTCGAAACGCGGTTCGTTCCGACGCACGATCAAGCGGGCGCTTGAGCAGGTGATGGAGTCGGGTGCTAAAGGAATAAAGGTGCAGTTGTCGGGACGGCTCGGCGGCGCGGAAATGTCACGGTGTGAAAAAGCAAGCAGAGGTTCAGTTCCGCTTTCGACACTGAGAAGGCACATTGATTATGGTCTCATCGAGGCCAAGACAAAGATGGGCGTTATCGGCGTTAAAGTTTGGATTGATCTCGGCGACTATAGTGAGGAGTTGACTGATGGCCCTGATGCCAAAACGGGTAAAGCATCGCAAAAGCCAAAGAGGTCGTATAAAAGGTAATGCGACTCGAGGCCACAAGGTGTCGTTTGGTGATTTCGGTTTGCAGGCTACTCAGCCTGGCCATGTTACCGCTCAAACGATAGAAGCCTGTCGAATTGCGATCATGCAGTACATTCGCGGCGAGGGAAAGCTGTACATAAGAGTTTTTCCACACCGTTCGGTTACTTCACGCCCACTCGAAACACGAATGGGTAAAGGTAAAGGTGACCCAGACCACTGGGTAGCGGTTGTCAAGCCAGGGACTGTCATGTTCGAAGTCGCTGGAGTGTCGCTTGATGCTGCTAAAGAGTGTTTTGCTCGCGTAGCCTATAAGCTGCCGGTGAGAGTGCGGCTGATTGGCCGGCAAGTTGGAGCGGGAACTTAGGTCCAGATATGGCTAATTCGAAACAACTTCGAGAAATGACTACTGAGCAGTTGCAACACGAATTGATAGAAGCGAGGAAAAGTTTCCTCGATCGATCAGTACGAGCATCAGCAGCTCAAGACGAAACAGGGCCGGGTCGCGTACAATTGCGACGGGGCGTGGCGAGGATTCTTACGATTCTGCGTGAACGCGAAATCGAAGCCTGAAAAGGGTGGAACGTTGAAACAGACACTTATTGGCGTTGTGACAAGCACGAAATCGTCGAAAACACTTCGAGTTGAAGTGCCGCGCAAAGTGCGGCATCCTCTGTATGGCAAGATTGTCAGCCAGAGGACGGTGTGTCATGCTCATGACGAAAATGAAGAAGCTCAAGTGGACGATCGCGTTGAAATTATCGAAAGTCGACCGCACTCCAGGCTGAAACGCTGGGAGTTAGTAAAGGTTTTACCACGTCATTGAGTAAGTTGAATTGTTGACTCTTGGTGGCGATTTTGGCTGCCGATTCTTGTGTAGGGAATTTCTGATGATCCAGATGCAGACAGTGCTGGATGTTGCTGATAACAGCGGTGCGAAGGTAGTTCGCTGCATCAAGGTACTTGGCGGAACCGGCAAGCGTGTGGCGGGGCTCGGCGAAGTTGTCGTGTTGAGCGTCCAAAAGACTGTCGCTGGCGGTGCGATTAAAAAAGGACAAGTGGTTCGTGGTGTTGTTGTTCGGTGTCGAAAGGCAACTCGCCGGGCTGACGGTTCTTATGTGCGGTTTGACAAGAATGCTGTTGTGATTGTTGACGCTGACGGTAGTCCTCGAGGGACTCGTATTTTTGGTGCTGTAGCACGTGAGCTTCGCGAGCGTAAGTTTATGAGGATTATTAGTCTGGCAAGCGAAGTTGTCTGAGTTGAAACAGCAAGTCAAACACACGGTGTAGCGTAAGGCAAACGGGAAAATGGCACGAGTTCAAGAACGATATCAGACGGAGCTAATTCCTGCTCTGGCGAAAGAGTTAGGACTGAAAAATGAGCTCGCAGTCCCTCGTTTACAGCGAGTTGTTGTAAGCATGGGAATCTCAAATGCTCATACAGATCGCAAGCGGCTGGAGCAGTCAGCTGAGCAGCTCGGTATAATTACCGGTCAGAAAGCCAAAATTACACGGGCACGCCGGTCAATTGCGAATTTTAAACTTCGCGAAGGCATGGAGATCGGGTGTTGCGTGACCCTTCGACGGGGCAGGATGTATGAATTTGTTGATCGTCTGATTTCTATCGCTTTGCCACGGGTCAGGGACTTTCGTGGGTTGAATGATCAGGCCTTCGATGGCCGTGGAAACTTCAGCATGGGCCTGACTGAACAGTTGGTATTTCCGGAGATTGACGCCGACAAGGCGACCTTTGTCCAGGGAATGAACATCACCGTTGTAACAACAGCAACGACCAACGATGAAGGACGCGCATTACTTCGCGCAATAGGTTTTCCGTTTCAAAAGCCGGAAGTCACAAATTAAAGCAGCCGATGAGCGTTGGCAACGAGTACTTGGGAGATTCTAAAGGTGGCAAGTAAGGCGAAAATTGCGAAGTCCAAAAGGACCCCCAAGTTCAGCAGCCGGATCGAAAGACGCTGTCAGCTTTGCGGTCGTCCCCGGGCTGTTTATCGGAAATTTCATGTCTGCCGAATCTGCTTTCGGAATCTGTGCCTTGATGGCGTGGTTCCGGGGGCCAGAAAAGCGAGCTGGTAATTAAGCGCAGGGGAATACAATGCACAGCGATCCGATTGCAGACATGCTGACGCGAATACGAAATGGCGTGGCGATAGAACGACCGTTCGTTGATATGCCGTATTCGAATCTTAAACGCAGTGTGGCTGATGTGCTTCAGCGTGAAGGGTTCATTTGGGATGCAGAAGTGATCGAGGGTGAGCCCACTCGGACACTACGAGTAAACTTGAAGTACGGCCCTAATGGCGAAATGGTGATCAATCATATTCAGCGTGTGAGTCGACCGGGACGCAGAGTCTATGTCGCGGCGTCTGAATTGAATCGAGTGAGACATGGTACGGGGATTACCGTTGTCACCACGCCGCAAGGGGTGATGAGCAATCGGGAAGCTCGCAAAGGCCATGTCGGCGGGGAAGTGCTTGCAGAGGTTTGGTAGTCGGGTTGATTACAGTCAAGTAGCTGTCTGTCAGAACAAGTAGCGAGAGTTGAAATGTCCCGTATAGGCAAGAAACCAATTGATATTCCCGCGGGCGTCGAAATCACGTTGAGTGGTAGCGATGTGCGTGTGAAAGGGCCGAATGGCGATTTGAGCTGGCAGGTTCCTGAAGGGATAAAGGTTCTCGTCGATGCTGATGCAAATATAATGTCGGTAACTCGACAATCTGAGACCGCTCAGTTGCGTGCGCTGCATGGCCTGTCCAGGGCGTTGATCAATAACATGGTTGTTGGCGTGGTGACGCATTTCGAAAAACGGCTTGAAATTCAAGGTGTCGGGTATCAAGCGACACTGAACAATGGCAAGCTGGCACTGCAGGTCGGATTTTCACATTCGGTTGATCTTGTCGTCCCCGCGGATGTTGAGTGCTCCTTGATGAGTCCGACGATGATTGTCGTCAAGGGGTGCGATAAACATTCTGTAGGGCAATTTGCAGCAAATATCAGAGCGGTGCGGCCACCGGAGCCCTACAAAGGAAAAGGGATCCGGTATTATGGCGAACATGTACGACGTAAGGCCGGGAAGGCGTTTGGTTCTAAGTAGTTACTGGCCGGTGTTGCTGGTGGTCTCATGACGTGCGGAGAAGGCTGAAATGGTTGGCAATTTGAAACGACAGCAGTTGCGGCGAAAACGACGCGTAAATCGTGTCCGCAATTCAATCAGGCGATGCACAACGCGACAGTACCGATTGTCAGTCTTCCGCAGCAACAGCAACATCTACGCCCAGCTGGTCGATGATAGTCGTGGTGTTACAGTGTGTGCGGCGAACACCCTTCAAAGTATCGCCAACTCTGTGAATGGTGGTAGTGTCGCTGCTGCTGTTGAAGTAGGCAGACGCATTGGTGAGCTGGCTGTAGGCTTGAATATAAAAGAGGCGTCGTTGGATCGCGGGCCCTGCCGCTATCACGGTCGCGTGGCAGCGTTGGCTGATGCGGCGCGTGAAGCTGGTTTGAATCTTTAATTAACGGCACTTGGTGATGATGCCCTGGTAAGCTGTTTGCGGTTTGGGAGGCGATGATGGCTGAGGTTGGAACTCGACAGGAATCTGCGGAACATGTCATTTCGATTCGGCGCTGTGCCTGTGTCGTAAAAGGCGGTCGTCGATTCAGCTTTTCGGCGTTGGTCGTTGTTGGCGACCGAAATGGTCGTGTTGGCTGGGGTTATGGGAAAGCGCCTGAGGTTCCTCAGGCTGTTGAAAAAGCGGTCAAACAAGCCGAGAGAAGCCTGTCTAAAGTGTGCGTAAAGCAAATTGAACCAGGAGTCACGGTTCCGCACGAAATTGTCGGACGATTCGGTGCTGCGAGAGTGTTGCTGATTCCAGCTCGGCCGGGAACGGGCGTCATCGCTGGAGGATGTGTGAGGTCTGTTCTCGATGCTGTCGGAATTAGCGATATTTTGACAAAGAGCCAGGGATCAAATAATCCACTCAATCTGGTGAAAGCTACTCTCGACGGCTTGAGCAAGCTACAGGCCCTTGAAGACGTTCAGCGACTGCGTGGCGTTAAACTATAAATTCAGGATTTGGCGGACGGTGTGGTTTGATGCCGTCGGGAGAGTTTTATGGTCAGTCTTTCTGACATCAATCACGACAGTGTTCGATACAAGCGGAAACGCCGTGTTGGGCGTGGCGTTGGTAGCGGTTACGGCAAAACAGCGTCGCGTGGACAAAACGGAGCGGGTAGCCGGTCTGGTAATCGTAGACGGCGAGGCTACGAAGGTGGGCAGATGCCCCTCTTTCGACGCGTGGCGAAGCGTGGGTTCTCGAATGCGGCTTTCGCAAGCGAGATCGCTGTTATTAATGTCGATCAATTGGAAAAGCGATTTGAGGATGGGCAGGAGGTTTCGCTTGTCGATCTGAAAAATGCCTTTTCGTTCTCTCGGAAAGTTGTTGTGAAGGTTCTCGGCAGAGGAGAATTGACACGCAAATTAACTGTGTGCGCGAACTTGTTTTCAAAGTCTGCTGAATCCGCAATTGTTGCAGCGGGTGGATCTGTAGTTCGCGTTTGAGCTTCGATAGGGATTTGAGTGATGGTCGAGAAGTTCTTGCTTCTGTTTAAGATCCCGGAACTTCGCCGGAAGCTTCTGTTGACCGTTATCCTGCTGGCTGTTTATCGGATGGGCTTCTGGATTCCGTTGCCTTTTGTCGACCAGGCGGCGATGCAGGAGAGTATTCAGAAGATGCAGGAAGGAAGTGACTCCGGATTCGGTCAGGTAATGCAGATTGTTGCACTGTTTTCGGCTTCAAGAGTCGGGAATGCGACGATTTTCGGCTTGGGCATTATGCCCTATATTTCCGCGTCGATTATCTTCCAGCTGCTTGGGCAGGTCTATCCTCCACTGGAAGCACTCCAGAAGGAAGGGGAGTCGGGGCGAAAGAGGATTAATGAGTATACCCGTTATGCGACGGTTGTAATTTGCCTCGGGCAGAGCTTTTTTTGGATCAAGGCGCTGTCCAGCGGCGGACTGCTTGGTGCCAACGTGATTCTGGACTCCTGGGACCATTGGTACTGGCACGTCGTCGGGGCTCTCTGGATGACTACAGGAACTGTGGTCCTGATGTGGATCGGAGAGCAAATTGATGCCTATGGCCTTGGCAATGGGATTAGCCTGCTGATTATGGCGGGAATCGTCGCACAGATGCCTGCAGGTGGTGCGATGTTGTTTGAGCCAGCTTTGCGTAATGGAGTTCGGATTGGTACGGATACTGGCATCGAACGCTTTTTGATGTTAGGGGCCGTTTTTATAGGAGTCGTTGTCTGGGTCGTGTTGATCACACAGGGGCAGCGACGGATTCCGATACAAAGTGCGAAACATGTCAGAGGACGCAGACAGGTTGGTGGGCAACGTCAGTTTTTGCCGTTAAGATTGAATCAGGCTGGAGTGATGCCCATCATATTTGCTTCAAGTTTGCTGATGTTTCCCTATATGGTCTTTAACTGGTTGTCTCAGGTTACAGACAGTCGGTTGATTAC
>JABMPE010000279.1 GCA_013203845.1 Rhodopirellula sp.
CATGAATAATCCGCGCTAGCTCCCTTCCCAGTTCTGTCATTGATACAAATTCAATCATCACTTTCTCCTTTGCTGCTGAAATGTTGCCGCAGCCGCTCAATATCTTGTTGTGAAAATAATCTTCGCCCCGAAAGCCTCTGAGGCTCCGGAACAATCCCCAAGCTCAAGGCATACGTGAGCTGGTAGGACTTAATTGCCAAAAGTTTTGCGACCTGGCTCGTCGTGAATAATTCAGACATGCGTCCTCCTTTTTAGATATCTATGCAGCTCCGTCTCATTCTTCGCACGAAAAGAAGAAATTCTGGAAAATAATTCCACGAGTTAGCACTCATCGGTGCAAACGTGGATGCATCGATCCCACAGCGAGGATCGGGAATCGCCATAAGCGAGGCGACTCAGTTAAAGAAGGTTGCGGGAAATCTACCCGATTTCGGTCTCAACGGGAATGGCAGTTTCGAGCGACAGAGAGACTCGATTATTAATTAGATAGACGAAATTCGTTCGTTAGTTATTAATAATAATTGCAGTCCCGAAAAACCAGGTTTTTGGCGTCGATCGCTGCCGTTTGGTCGCCTGCAGCCGTTTTTACTCCGGTGGTTTTCCACATTTTCCGCCCATTTGAATGCGCATCTTTACAGGCGAATCTACCCGTTCTACAGTGCAGTGTGAAATGTGGTGATGTGCGTCAGTACCACAATTTAATGGGATTTAATTTAATTAAATAGAAGTTGAAAAAATGACTAATTTAGAAAAATACGTTCGCATCACTTACGGAATCCACGACCTTCGAGCAGAAGTGGGTGGGCTGTCTGTGGCCGAGGTTAAGTTGATCTATCAGGACATCCTG
Source organism: Rhodopirellula sp. (assembly GCA_013203845.1). GTDB lineage: Bacteria > Planctomycetota > Planctomycetia > Planctomycetales > Planctomycetaceae > JABMPE01. Next base: position 848 of record JABMPE010000279.1, read on the forward strand.
AACATGAGAGTCGACGCAGAACCGTACGTGAACGGAGTGATGTCAAAAGAAACAACCATTTTGATGCCCGATGATCGCTGCGAATTTATGAAAACGTGGGGAAGAAAAGGTAAGGAGTTCTGGCCGAAAACAGAAATCATGGCCCTTACCGGCATCTCTGAGTGGAGATGGGGCCGGCTGGTAGAGAAAGGGATGAAGGTCGTGTTGATCGATGGGGTCGAAGTTGTGGCCGAAGCTGAGTTTCGAAAATTTTGTCAACGGATGATCAACACGGACGACAAGATCAAAATCGCAGCAAAACTAGGCCGCCCCGACACGACAGCCGACATTGCGGAGTTTGCGAACTCACGAAGGCCCATCATGTCCTGGAAAGAAATATATAACGAGTGGAGCGATGCGAATCCTGATGACCGACGAGTGAAGAACTGGAAGCACTTGCGGGATACGTGGAGTCGACACTACCGGAAAAAACCATATCAAAAAAAAGCGGGTGAATTATTTTAGCGCAATTGCGGTACACCGTTGTGTTCTGCTGTGATTCCTCTTGTCAGGACACACTTCGTGTCCAGTTTTAGTTTTATTAAGGAGTAACACGGATGTCTATCGAAAATCATGAGGCAGGCAGTGATGGTGAAGTTGCAGTCAAATTCGTCAACACAGACTGCGGCGAAGTGAAGGTTATGGATCGTACAGAAGTAATTGATGAGCTTGTCGAGCTGAGGCGGTTCGATTTGGAAGACGAGTTAGAAACCGATGTCGAGTGCTACGAGGATGATCTGGAAGAGATGACCCATGATGAGTTGGCCAAATGGTATTCAGATTACAGGCCTGGAGAAATGCGAGTCGAGGTTCTGAAGACTGAAGAATAACTCGGTGTAGGACTTCCCTGCCCGCGGGCAGGGAAGTCTTTTCTTCGATGAGTGTCTTTGAAATCCAGCATCGCCGATCGACGAACATAAAGGTGAATCAGGAGAATCCAATGATCGCACCAGTAAATAAACAACCCGAAGACCGAAACGATGTGCGGTACGTGCTCATGAGGAACGGCAGAGTTATTGAGCGTGACCGACCAGATATTATTAATGAACTGATCGAGCTGAAGAGGGAACTGCTTGAGCAGGATGATGACATTCATCTGTGGCAAGTCATTGAGAGCCTCACCGAATGGGAAGCTTATGACATCGAGACTGAATTTTTAGAGGCTGCCAGATGTTGTCTTGGCAGGCATGCTGAAGCCCCAGTGCTGGAACGAAAACTCATGCTGGAGCGGCTCAGTTCGGTGATTGACTGGTCGTTGCGACTCCAGAGAGATGCTGCAGTCAATGAGTATCTGGGAAAGTTGGGACTCTCTGGCCACGAGGAGCTTGCAGAAGAGTTCAACAATCAGATGGGCAGTTACGGCTTGATGATGCTCGAAAAGTCTTAGGGAGGATGTATTCGTGGTTAGAAGAACAGTCTCAGGGCAAAGTGCCAGCCTGAAAGCTCAGTCGGTTTACGAAAAAGCCAACAGTGCCATCACTCGTAGGTTTTTCGAAGAACTGGACCAGAATATTTTCGCTGGAAAACTGGCGGCTCAGTTATTCAGAGTCCAGACGGCAATCAGGTCGGAACAGTTCTACGAGCCGTTCCTTCCCCAAGCAAATGGGCGGTCCCATACAGGTGCGATCAGAGCAAGAAATGCGAAGGATGCCCGGCTTGATGATCTTTGCGATCTGCTCGAAAAGCGAAGATCACGGCTTGGAGTGGGGATGCAGTCCGTCTCCTGATGGTTTTTTAATTTCGGTAAGAACGCCTTCGGGCTGGATTTCTTTTGAAAGCACGTCCGTCTGCAAAGGTTCAGTTGTTGCGTCCCCGAAGATCACAACCTGCCCTAAGAAGAACAGAAGAAGGTTGTTCGCCTTTTGCAACGAAGTAATGAGCAGGGGCGACAGAATTTTTGACGGATATGCCCGCCAGACTAGAGGCGGCATTGTCAGCGATTCGATTAAGGCTGCGAAGATGCTGGGAAGAATGAAGCTTCCAAAGAGGAAGAAGAAAAAAAAGAAAAAACCTCGGTGATGGCTACTGGCTCATGTGACTGAATCTTCGTGGGCACCTGCGCCGTATCTGAAAAAAAATAAAGGATCAAGTATGAATTCAATGGAATTAATTCGCCCTCAGCAGACCAGTAGTCGGTCTGTTTTTCAGACTGGACCTGTCCACGTCGTTTACGGCATTCATTCACTTCATATCGAGATTGCAGGTTTGAGCGTCGCAGAAGCAAAGCTGGCTCTCAGAGACATTCTGAGTCTGGGAGAAGGTGCTGGTGCCTTCGTGAACCGAAGACTTGTCATCGGTGAAGAATTAATTCTTCAGACTGGCGACACGCTCGTCTTTTGGAAATGGCGTGGCCGCAAAGGGAGCGATGGCGGCGAATTCTTCAGCATGAACAGCAAGGAAGCAGCAGCATTGTTTGGGGTTTCAGTTGAGACGATTCGACGATGGATACTGAGCGGTCGACTAGCGGGCACGAGAAACCCTCTTCGTACAAATCTGAAGGCGTGCCGTGATCTTCGAGACAAGCAAAGGGTGCAACAGCCGCTGCCAGCAGAATCAGTAAGGCCACGAAATTATTCACGAACTGGTCGTGCGCCGTGGCAGTTTATCGACCCCGACAAAAGTAGTCAGAACTAAGAGACGCAAATGCCTCGCAAACATAGCAAACCGAAATCTCGAACACTTCGTCCAAATTTCTATCCGTCGATGAAGGCTTGGTTCGTCGAAAGTCACGTCTTCCTGCCTGTATTCGGTCGAAGTCGAATTCGACTTGCAAACGGTAAAGAAAACGGACAGGCCGCCGAATGCGAATTTCAACGAATCATGCGGCTCGTTGAATCTCAACATATGGGGGATGATCGTCGAATTGATGCCCTTGCCGAGGAGCACTTGCAGTGGTTCAGGGGAGAGCTGGATCGAGGAAAGATTAAGGAACGCCGATTCAAGATTAAGGCAGCGCTTCTTCGTGATTTCTGTGCATGTTACGGAAAGCGAACGGTCTCTGAATTTCAAAACGGTGCTGGCTACAGCATGTTCGATGACTGGCTATCGGCCCATAAGGAATGGACAAGTCCTTCGACCCGTGAAACAGCATTCAAGGCCGTTGCTTCCATGTTTAATTGGGCAGCAGTAAGAAGTCTCATCAGTCAATCGCCAGCTAAGGGGTACGAGGTCGAGTCTGGGCTTACCAGGGCTGACATCGTTTTTACCGCCGCTCAGGAACAAGCAATCTACGACGAGATCGATGACATTCGCCTTCTGGAATTCATTCAAGCACTTTTCCACACAGGTGGTCGCACATACGTCGAGGTGGCAAGCGTCCTGATTGAGAACATTCGATGGGGTGATGACGACAGGCCAGCGACATGGAACTTGGGGATAGTTAAAGGTAAGCCACGAACAATCTACCTTGACGATTTCATGAAGGACCTCACGGCCCGACTCTCTCAACGTCACCGTGACGGTCACTTATTTCGAAACCGTCGTGACACTCCGTTGAGGTCGGCAACAGCGGGGCAACGATTTGCTGGCATCATTAGAACGTTGATGGCGAAGCGACCAGAACTGGGACTGACAGAACGCCACACACCTTACGGATGTCGGCACACCTGGATTACACGAGCACTGGATAATGAGGACTTCACCATTCAGGACGTGGCGGAAATGGCAGGCACTTCCGTCCAGCAGATCGAGAGAACTTACAAGACCGTTGGCCGCCGACATAGAAAGTTGTCTGAGCTTGCCGACAAGGTTCATCGCAACAGCAAGAACATCGAGTAAACATCCCGCTTTCCATAAAAAAGCCCCGCCATTGGGTTCATCCAATGGCGGGGCTTTTTGAGTTGTGCTTCGTTTTACAGCGGTTGATTCGCTGGTCCCAAGGGGCAATCTCTCTAGTTTTCTCTCTACAACCGAAAACTCTGAGCAGCTAACCAATGCCCCTGTAACGACTTACGGCAACAGGAAAGTATCCCCGGGAGGATTCGAACCTCCAACCTTCGGCTTCGGAAGCCGACGATCTATCCAGTTGATCTACGGGGACGACTCCATAACCAGCAATTACTGCTGGACTTGTAGTGCATCAGAAGACCTGCCTGCACCACATTGTTTCGCTTCTACGGCTCGTACCGCGTAGCGACCGCTGCGGCGAGGAATCTTACGAACACTCCAACAGATCAGCAATCGAAAGCAGCTCTGGTAACCGCTCGCGATTCTGTTGAACGCAGTCCGGGAATTCAGACTGCTTTGTTGCCTGATCGTCAACAGGATTTTAACAGCACCAGTGCTTGATCAGCCGCGAGTACAGGTCGGTGCCTTGCTCCAGTTGCTCCAGAGCGATCCACTCGTCGTGTGTGTGTGCCTGTGCAATGCTGCCTGGACCGCAGACGACTAACTTCTTCAGCGCGGTCAGTTTGGCACCGTCCGTTCCGTAGGACACCGTGGTTGCTTTGTCGCGACCAGCAATTCTCAGAACTTCGTTAACGAAGTCGCAATTCGGATCGGTGTAGACCGCATCGCCGTTAACCGGCACCGAGAATTCCAGCCCACATTCCTCGGCAGCATTTCGAGCACGGTCCAGCAGGATGTTTCCGTCCTGCCCCGGCATCGGACGAAAGTAGACGGTGCAGATGCTCTGTGGAGGCGTGATGTTGACGGCTTTCGTGTGATCATTGATGCCGATGTTCCAGGTGATCGTTGGCGGATCGAATTCGTCGTTATGCCAGTTCGAATCCGCTTCGGCTTCGTCGTGAATCTTCTTCATCTCGACCAGAAATGGAATCATGGCGAGGTTTGCATTGAGACCTTCACGGGTGCTTGAGTGAGCCGCTTTACCTCGCGACGTCGCCACAAAACCAATCACTCCTTTGTGAGCATGCACGACTTTCAGAGAAGTTGGCTCGCCGATGATGCCGTTGGCTTCTCCCGCCACCATCTCCTGAAAAAGCTCGGATCGTGCGGCGACTTCTGCCGCGCCTCCGTAACCAATCTCTTCGTCCGCGGTGCAGGTAATGTAGATCGGTGCTTTCAGATCGCTTTCAGAAAACTGTTCTGCGGCGGCCAGTGCGCAAGCGACAGAACCTTTCATGTCGCACGAACCCCGCCCGTAAAGCCGGCCATCTTTCACCGTTGGTTGAAACGGCCCGTGATCCTTGAACAGCCAGGGATCGGCCGGTACGACGTCGGTGTGCCCGAAGTAGGCCATGCCGCCTGACCCTGAACCTTTACGACCGACGAGACACGCTTTGCGGATGCCGTTTGCATCGTTGTATTCAAGCCGCTCGACCGTAAAGCCGATCTTTCGAAGCTGCTGCTCGGCGTAATCGGTCACGGGAACGTTTGACAGCACACTGGTCGACTCAAACGAAACCAGCTGCTTTGCATATCCAAGTGCGTCCATGGTTCATCTTCCTGAAGAGTCGCTCTCACAATAACTGAGTGATCAAACTAAAGCACACCGCGAAGGTAATCACGCAACTGATCGCCGTAGTCAGGATCGGCCAGCGCGAAATCGGCGAATGCTCTGAAATAGCTGCCGTAGTTTCCGATGTCGAACCGGCGTTCGTCAGGAGGCAGTACCATTCCCACGCCCTTCGCTCCTCGCTTCAGCAGAATGCGAATGGCGTCGGTCAGTTGAATTTCTCCACCTTTTCCGGGCTTTGTTTCTTCCAGCGCTTCAAAGATCGCTGGGCTAAGTACGTACCGGGAAGCGACGGCGTACTGACTGGGAGCTTCCTCAACCGATGGCTTTTCGATGAGATCTTCCAGTTCGAATCGACTTCCGACATCTCCCTTTGGTTTGGCGATGCCGTAGCGGACGACGTCTGCTCTTGGAACCTCTTCGAACGCCACGACAATGTCTGCTTTCGACGATTCGAACTCCTGGGTCATGCGTTGAACGATGTCCGATTTCGCATTGATGCCAATAATTGAATCGCCCAGTGCGACCTCAAACGGCTGGCTGCCCACCAGCGATTTCGAGCACAGAACCGCGTGTCCCAACCCCAGCTGACGTCGCTGCCGCGTGTAAAAGTATTCCACGTCGCGCCGTTCAAAATCCAGTTGTTCCAGTTCTACTTCCCGACCGGTTTCACGCAGATGGTTGATCAGCCGCTCGTCCGTATCAAAGTGGTTTTCGATCGACGTCTTGCTGGCACCGGTAATAAACAGCAGCCGGCTGATGCCCGACTGCGTTAACTCTTCGACGACATACTGCACGACCGGTTTGCGACCGACTGGCAACATCTCCTTCGGTTGAGACTTCGTTGCCGGAAGGAGTCGCGTCCCCAGTCCGGCAACGGGAACAACAGCGATATCAATACTCATAGCGGGAAAGTGTCCTGAGCCGTTTGGTGGTTAAGGTCGCGATGAAGGAGATGTTACCCGATCAGTTCCCGGAGCTTCTCAATGTACATCGGAATCTCTTCGAACGGTTTGTCTTCTTCGTATTCAAGCACCACATAGCCGCGGTAACTGGCGGCGCGAAGAATTTCGACCATTCGCTTAATGTCTGCTGGCTGCTTCTCCTGACCTTCTGGCATGATGGCCACCTTGATCTGAGCATTCACGGCGTACGGTGCGATTTTCTCCAGGTCTCCGTACGGATCTTTGGTCCGAAAGTTTCCACTGTCATAGTTAACGCCGAACCATTTCGAATCTTTGACCCGCTCGACAATCGACAATAGTTGCTGCGGAGTGGCTGTGATGCCTCCATGATTTTCCAGGGCCAGCAGGACCCCTTTTTCGGCAGCGTAGTCGAGGCTTTCGTTGATGCCGGCCACGCAAAGATCGAGTGCCTCCTCTTCAGTACCACCTTTCGGAACCTTGCCAGCGAAGATGCGAATAACCGGTGCCCCCATCACGGCGGCATGGTCAATCCAGTTTCGACAAAGTTGCAGCTGAGCCTGTCGCTTTTCACCTTCCGGCAGACAGAAGTCGTTGCCGATCGCGGTGCCGGAGATATCCAGACCCAGCCGAAACGTCTGCTCTTTCAGATTCAGCAGGTAGTCGTTCGAAACGTCTGCGGGAAAGTAGTAGGACGTCAGTTCGGTGCCGTCGAGATTCAGTTTCGCGCAGTAATCCACAAAGCCTTCGAGGGTCATCTCACTCTTCTGTTCTTTGCCGGGGCGAGGCAGCTTTCGATTGAACGAGTACGCGGCCAGGCTCACCTTCATATGCGACGCCCCGTTTCTCACAGGAGCCTTTGCCGCCTGGGCCGGTGCAGAAGAGTTGGCGACGAGTGTTCCGGCGAGCGTCGCCGCGCTGCCTGCCAGAAATCCGCGACGTGAAACAGCCATCGTTGTTATCTCCAAAGTGGTGAGCGTTCAGTTGCGAGTAATGAACTCGTCCATGTTCAGCATGATTCGACAGGTGGCAATCCAGGCCGCTGCCTCAACCGGTGAGGCAGCGGTGGAGTCCGGTTTCTTCTCTGTAATGGTCCCGACAAGAGCAACAGCAACGGCTTCATGCGCTTCGTACCACTTTCGAGAGGCGTTCAGCATCTCTCGAAATTCATCCAGTTCAGCAGTTGTCGGTTGACGGGAAACGCACAGACAGAATGCCTGCGAGAGTCTATCGTCGTCGGTTCCCTTGTGCGTCAGAACTCGATGGCCAAATTCACGAGCCGCTTCGACAAAGATCTCATTATTGAGCAGGGTCAGTGCCTGCAGAGGCGTATTCGACGCGTTCCGGGAAACGCAGGTCAGATTGGAATCCGGACAATCGAACAGTGTCAGGTTCGGATGCGGCGACGTCCGTTTGAAAAAGGTATACAGGCCGCGGCGGTAGCGGTCTTCGCCTTTGCTGGTGGCCCATTTGAAATTGTTGGCGTAACTGAGTTCCGCCACGCCGGGCGGCAACGGTGGGAAGACGCTGGGGCCACCGATCTTCGCAGACAACAAACCACTGACCGACAGACTGAGATCGCGAACGATTTCCGCCTCGACGCGGATACGATTCTGACGAGCGAGCAACGTGTTCTGAGGGTCCACGTCGATCAGTTCCGGACGCACGGCAGACGACTGACGATAAGCAGCTGACGTCACGATCGTCCGAATCAGTTCCTTACGGCTCCACGCAAGATTCCCGCGAAACTCGTCGGCCAGCCAGTCGAGTAACTGCGGATGCGTCGGCTTTTCGCCGCGGACACCAAAGTCATTGACCGTCCGAACAAGCCCTTCGCCAAAGAGATGTTTCCAGACGTGATTGACCGTCACGCGTGGAGTGAGCGGATTCGTTGGCGAAGCCAGCCACTGCGCGAGGTCAAGTCGATCGGCATCACCTTCGCTGCGTGACTTCAGATTGTGCAGAACAGACAGGCCGGAAGGAACAATCGTGTGATCTTTGATTGGGTCAAGAAATTCTCCACGTCGCAGTACGTGTGTCGTGCGTGGCGAGTTGACTCGCTGAGCCAGCACGCGGACAGTCATGACCGGCGGTTTCGGGGCCTGCGTCTTCAACTGAGCCATCTGCGTCAGCAGTTGTTTCCCCTGTGCATCTCGACTGACGAACCAGTCCAGAAGCTGGTCGTTCTGTTTCTGGCTTCGCTTTGCAACAGGAGTCGCAAGAATGGCCAGCACGTCATCAGACAGCCCGTCCGAGGGATGGCTTCCCGTGCGAATTGAAACCCGGAAGCGACCAACCGTGTGCTGGCCGCCGTACTGCTGGTCAAGCACGAGCTGAATCCAACGGTCGCTGAGATCCGGCAGCGGGCTCTCGGTCAGCAACTCGATGGAATGAGCTTCCTGCATCTTTGGCGAAACCGCCCAGCCGGTTTTCACCAGGTCTCCATCGATCGAGTCGGCTGGCGGAAATTTGTCCTGAGCAAAGTCCGCACGGGCCGACGTCAGAACCACTCGATTTTCTTTCTTCAGATCTCGCGTGGCGGCGGATAAAAATCGCACGTCGCTCAAAACAAAATTTCCGTTCTGAGCTCGACCGGCGCCTGTTGCCGGAAGTCGCTGGTCGGGAATGGTTTCGATTTTCAGACCGGTAATTTCCCCAGCCGGAGCTTTGACCTGAATCGTGTACTCATCCTTATCCGGAACCGGCTTTCCGGCATCTGGACCTTCGACGAGGTACGAACCATCATCCTGTCTGACAAACGTTGCTCCGGAAGACGCCTTTGCAGAATCGAACTCGACCACGTGCCATCCAATCGGGTTGTCGTTCGACGACTTCAGAGCCGCGACTTTTTTCTGATAGTCAGCTTCCCAGCTTGGCAGTTCGGGAGCGAGCTTCAACTTCAATTCAACCAGTGACTGTTGCTGCTGCGAAAGTTTCGCCTGATGCGCGGCAAGGTCGTTCTCGTACTTCGCGGTGGCCTCTTCCGAAATCGGAACACTCAGGTTGGTCTCGTCGCCGTTGTTGAAGAAGCCGAACAGTTGATAGTACTCGCGCTGTGAGATGGCATCGTATTTGTGACTGTGGCAACGAGCGCAGCCGACGGTCAGACCCAGCCAGATGGCTCCGGTGGTTTCTGTCCGATCGAAACAGGCTTCTACTCGAAACTGCTCCTGATCCGTGCCGCCTTCGGTGTTAGTGAGAGTCTGTCGATGAAATGCCGTCGCGAGCTTCTGATCATCCGTCGCGTTGGGAAGAAGATCGCCCGCGAGTTGCTCAACCGTGAACTGGTCGAACGGGATGTCCTTGTTGATCGCGTCGATCACCCAGTCACGCCATCGCCAGGCGTTGGGACGGGCACGATCTTTCTCGTACCCGTCGGAATCCGCATACCGAGCCATGTCGAGCCAGTGTCGGCCCCACCGCTCGCCGAAATGCGGTGACAGGAGAAGCTTCGAAACCAGCTCGTCGTATGCTTTCGGAGAAGTGTCATTCACAAAGGCATCGACCTCGTCAGGTTGCGGCGGCAGCCCGAGTAGATCGAGATACAACCGGCGAATCAGCGTGTAACGATCCGCTTCCGGAGAGGGGCTGATCTTCTGCGACTCCAGCCGGGCCAGCACAAACGCATCGATGGCATTGCGAATCCATTTGCTGTCTCGAACCTTCGGCAACTCCGGTCGAGTGATCGGCTGATACGACCAGTGGTCCGGTCGCCCGTTTCCGCCCGCAGCCGAATCCGGCCAGTCCGCTCCCTGATCGATCCAGAGTTTGAGCACAGAAATCTCGTCGTTCGTCAGACGGTCACCTTCAGGCGGCATGACGAGATCCGGATCAGCTCCGGACACCCGAGCAATGAGCGGACTTTTTGTGCTGTCGCCTTTCACGATGGCGATTCCCGCGTCACCGCCCGCAACCGCTGCCGTTCGCCGATCCAGCCGGAACCCGCCCTCGCGTTTATCACCGCTGTGGCATTTGAAACAGTGCTGTTTCATCAGCGGCTGCACGTCGCGAACGAAATCGATTTTCCGCGACGGAGCTTCAGCCTCTGCCGCGGGAAGATCTGCCGACAACAACAAACTTGTCATCGCCGTAGCCAGCACGGCGGCAACTGCGAACAGGCCTGAAAGTCGCATAAAGTACCTCATCGCACGAGATAGAGATCGTCCGCATTTGGTAGGGTGCTGACAAGCGGAGCGCAGGCACACCATTTCCCTGGCCGAGTGGCTGGTGTGCCTGCGCTTCGCTTGTCAGCACCCTACGGCAGTATTCATCGTGATACTTTACTGGCGATGACGTCCGGCAGGCGACCTTGCGGGCGTCAGATGTCTTCTCCGCCCGCCGGTGGACCCTGAACTTTTCGTTTCACTCGCAGAGGTAGACCGTGCAGACGGATGAAGCCGGCAGCGTCTTCCTGACGGTAACTTTCATCCTGCCCGTCCATCGTCGCGACGGCTTCGTCGTAAAGGCTGTACTGGGAGCGTCGGCCTTCAACGAAAACGTTGCCTTTGTAAAGTGCGATTCGCGTTTCGCCGGTGACAAACTTCTGCGTCGTCTGAGTGAACGCTCGCTGAGCTTCCGCCACGGGATCGAACCAGTAGCCGTTGTAAACCAGCGCGGCGAAGTCAGCCAGACGGCGTTCTTTCTCAAGGATCACGCTGCCCGTCAGCGTCAGCCCTTCGAGGTCGCGATGCGCTTCCAGCAGGACGGTGTGGCCCGGAGCGTGGTACTCGCCGCGCGACTTCATGCCGACGTAACGGGTTTCGACCATGCCCAGCGAACCGACTCCGTTACGAGCCGCCGCTTCATCGACATACTCAAAGACCGGCAGCAGACCTTCAGCCAGCGTGTCGGCAGGTTCGGCGATTTCGATATCAATGTCTTCAAACTTACCGGGCTTTGTGACGCACGAACTGACCTTCACAGGAACGCCAGCTTCCCAGTGAATGATGAACCGCTCGACTTCGTCCGGAGCCTTCGTCGGATGCACCATGCGTTCGAAGATTTCTTCCGGAGCGGTTACCCAGGGATCTTCCAGGACGCCGGCTTCGTAAGAGATGTGCAGCAGGTTGTCGTCGGATGACCACGGCTTGGTGCGGCTGGCCTTGGCTTCCAGCCCGTGCTTATCCACATAGTCGAGCATCGTCTTGCGACCGGATGCAAACTGATTGATGAAGTCTGTGGTCTTCCAGGGAGCCAGGATTTTGAGGTCGGCGTCCAGCGCCTGGTAACCCAGCTCGAAGCGAACCTGATCGTTGCCTTTGCCGGTCGCTCCGTGACAGACCGTATTCGCGCCGGTTTCGTGAGCAATCCGGACATGATGCTTCGCGATCAGCGGTCGAGCGATCGACGTGCCCAGCAGGTACCGACCTTCGTAAACACTGTTCGAATGCAGACACGGCAGAAAATAGTCCTGCAGAAACTCTTCGCGAGCGTCGACGGCGACGTAGCTGGATGCTCCGTTGCGTTTGGCTCGTTCGCCGATTTCGTCGAGGTCTTCAACCTGCTGCCCGATGTCCAGCAGGTAGCAGATGACCTCATAGTCCTGCGCCGCCAGCCAGTGAAGAATGACCGTGGTATCCAGCCCGCCGGAGTACGCGAGCACAATTTTGCCTTTATCCGCCATCAGGGTGCCTCAAACTGCTGTCTTGCGTGTTTCATGAAATCAGACGACCGCGATTTCGTTCCAGGTTCCAGACGCTCGACCGAACCTTACAGTTCGCTGACTGCGTGAAATCTCGCGAGAATTACGACCGTCTTCTGGGGCCGATTGGCCGTCAGACCGAGAGTTTACGGTTTCGGGCAGCGATCGGGAACGGTGTCCGACGCTGCCCAGCCGGTTTCGCGGTGAGTGCCGTCGCAGAACGGTCGTTTCGATGTCGCTCCGCAGCGGCAGAGAGCGATATTTTCCCGGCCTGACGTGTCGTAGGCATTGCCTTCGTGATCAGTCACCGTGACGTCGCCCGTGACGATCAGAGGTCCGTCTTTGCGGCAGCGAATCGTGACGTCTGACATTTCGATATCTTCTACAAATCAGGAGTTTGTCTGGTATCGCCTGTGTGAAGGTTATTTTTGTTGCTTGAAAACCCTTGACCACAAAGATGGTTTTGGGGGGCTGTTCAGGGATACCAGACAAATTGAAAAATGACTCCCAAGTGGCTCGCATTGGCGGACGTAAACCAACAGCAATGCGGTTGCCCTCTTTCGCCAAGTGCTTCGGAACTTCAACGACAATCGCAGATCCCTTGAGCAAAAATGAAAGATTCCAGACTGTCATTTGGGAGACTTTACCGCTCCACCAGACGCATTCGGCAAGTGGTGCCACAATCAACTGAGTTCCTACTCGAACGATCAGCTTGCGATTCCAGACCGAAACTTTCAGACGCAGCAACCGATTTGAGTTAGCACTGAACCCGGTCCACAAGACAACAACAGGCGAGAAGCACAACATGATGACAGCGAATCCCTGCATGGCCTTTTGCCAGTCTCCGCTGAGGACTCCGACAAGAATCGCGATGAAAGTTGCAAAACCTAAAGCAGTCAGAAACGCAAAAACAAACATACGGCGTGCAATAGTCAACGCTGGCAACGGGAGTTCCTCAGAAAGCAGCGGAAGCTCTCGAACTTCGACGAGTTCAGGAGCGTGTTCGTCAAGGCAAACTTTGCAGTAAGACTCGCCATCCCACAAAGAAACACAATCAACGTTTGATTTGCACCTGCAACAATTTTCCGCTGGCAAAGGCGTGTAGCCCTCCGGCTCGACACCGCACTCAGGACATGGTACCTCGTTAACTGCGGTGTGTTTTGGAATGCTGACGAAGCAGTGGGGGCATTCCACAGAAGTCAATCGGCGTGCCAGATAGATTGCAAGTGCGGCCCCAACACCAATTGTGGCCGTAAGCGCAGCAAGCAAAAGCAGAAAGTGGATATTTTGGTCCATGTGGCCCCTCTGCTGCTCACAGTCTACCGCAGTGTAACTCGCCTGCGAAAAACCCGATCGATCGCCAGGCGGAACAGCACCCACAACGCCATCACGGCTTCTTTCTGGTTGATCTTAGACAGTCCGAAGCGGCGGTCTTCAAAGACGATCGGTGTTTCCTGAAACGTGCAGCCGACGCAGCGGCACATATAGAGGATCTCTTCCTGGAACGAATAGCCTCGCGATCTGACCTGTCCGAAATCCAGCTTTGCCAGGTCCGGCACGCGGTAACACCGAAAGCTGCCGCTGTTGTCTCGCGTCGACAGTCCGAGCGTCAGCTTCGCATAGAAATTGATCGAGCGACTCATGAAGTGCCGTTTGAAATTCCAGCCGACAACGCCTCCACCGGGAACATACCGCGACCCAATCCCGATGTCCGCCGTTTCCAGACACGCTCGTAACGCAGGCAGATATTTGGGGTGGTGACTGAAGTCGGCGTCCATATTAAGAACAAAGTCGTATTTCTGTTCGACTGCGTACCTGAAGCCGGCGACCGTTGCCGCACCGAGCCCCTGCTTACCAGCTCGGTGCAGCACGTGAATCCGAGAATCAGCCTGCGACATTTCATCGGCCAGCTTGCCGGTGCCATCCGGCGAGTTGTCATCAATGACCAGCACGTCGGCGTCGGGTGCGTGCTGGTGAATTTCCGGAATCAGCAGCGGCAGATTCTCGCATTCGTTGTAGGTGCAAAGCGTGATCAGCAGGCGCTGTGCGGTTTCCTCATTTTTCTCGATCATGCTTTACTCGTGTCCCGCCACTTTGGGAGCGGGAGTTTTCTGCTGCGCGAGATACTCGACCAGGTCTCGCAGATCAGCCAGCGACAGATGCTTGACCAGGTCGGCCGGCATCGCGGACTGACCTGTGGCGAGTTCGTCGATTTCGTCCTTCGCCAGAGAAATCACCGTCCCGTCGGCGAGCATCAGGTTGAGGGTTTTGTCGTCGTCGGATTTCTTCGTTCCGGCGTAGACCTTACCGGAATCCATGACGGCGACAACCGGCTCAAAACCTTTCGCAATCTTCGCATTCGGAGCCACAATCGCTTCCAGCAGGTACTCTCGATTCTTCTCCTTCCCGACGATCGACAAGTCCGGCCCGACGGCTCCGCCGGAATTCTGTATCGCATGGCAACGTCGGCACGACGCGGAACTGCGACCGAAGAAAATGTCATAACCACGTTTCGCGTTGCCACCTTCCAGACAGACTCGATACTTCGCCAGCGGATCGGCGGGATCCAGAGTCTGTTCGAAATTCACCACCTGCAGCTGCATTCGCAGTGCTTCATTCCCGCGAGCCTTGCCCGCTTCCAGCAGGTCGAGATGGATGGCCGCCGGAGCCTTGCCCTGGACCATCACGGTCAGCCATTCGGTCAGCACGGCGTCAGCGTCAACTCGTTTCAGCTCGGCCAGTTGAGAGATCGCAGCCTGCTGCTCGACCGTCGTCCCGTCCAGAATTGCCCGGGCGAGTATTGTGGCTGCGGCGTCCGGATTTCGTCGAACGGAAATTTCGCGAGCGGCAACTCGGATGTCAGCGTTGTCATCCTTCAGCGACTGCTGAGCGAGTTTCGCGATCCCGTCCGCATCAAGCCGATCAAGTGCGCGGA
>JABMPE010000280.1 GCA_013203845.1 Rhodopirellula sp.
GTCTCGATATCGTCGGGCGAACGCTCACGTCCACGGCAACGACAACCGGAGTCATCGTCAGCGAAGACGGGTTCATAGTCTCCAGCGCGTTCAACTTTCTGTCGAATCCGGCGTCCGTATTGATCACTCTGCCTGATGGTCGACGTTTTGCGGCAAAGACCGTGGCGACCGATCGGCTGCACATGATCACGCTGCTGAAAGTGGAAGTCACCGGATTGAAGGTTCCGACTGCGGCGCCCAAAGCCGGTATCAAAGTCGGACAGTGGTCGATCGCTCTGGGTCGGACGTACGACTCCGCTTTGCCGAGCATCTCGGTCGGCATAGTCAGCGCGGTAGATCGAATCTGGGGAAAAGCTATTCAGACCGACGCGAAGATTTCGCCGGTCAATTACGGAGGCCCGCTGGTCGACACGGATGGTCGTGTGATGGGAATCCTCGTTCCGCTGTCGCCTCAGGCCACGTCCGAATCGGCGGGAGTCGAGTGGTACGATTCCGGTATCGGGTTCGCCATTCCGCTGGAAGATGTTTACGCCGTCCTCGACCGCCTGAAACTCGGCAAAGACCTGCGACCAGGACTTTCCGGTGTCGCGATCAAAAGCGGCGACCTCTATGCCGTTCAGCCGGTGATCGATCGGGTGCGTTACGACTCGCCCGCGTACAAGGCGGGGCTGCAGGCCGGCGACACGATTGAGACCATCAATGGGCAGCCGATCAAGCGACTGGTTCAATTGTTCGATCAGTTGAAGAGCCGCCTCGAAGGCGAGTCGATTGAAGTTACCGTCAGCCGA
The DNA here is from genome assembly GCA_013203845.1 of Rhodopirellula sp. Lineage (GTDB taxonomy): Bacteria > Planctomycetota > Planctomycetia > Planctomycetales > Planctomycetaceae > JABMPE01. The sequence goes on from JABMPE010000280.1 coordinate 789, forward strand.
GGCGATGAGAAGCTGACAAGGCAAATGACCCTGGTGGGCGAACTTCTGCCTTACGAAGTGGCGTTTCTGGGTGTCCTGCCCGAGCGAAATAACTCACCCGGCGGTGTGGTCGATCCTTCACAGCAAGGAGTCGGCGTTCGGTTTGTTTACGCCGACAGCCCGGCGGCGGCAGCAGGAATTCAACAGGGTGCCCGCCTTCTCAAAATCAACGATCAGACCATTAAAAGCGTCGATGATCTCCGCGATCAGCTCAGCCGACTGCGACCCGAAGCCAAAGTTCAACTGGAAGTTCTGCGAGCGGGAAAGACAAACACGGTCTCGGCCACGCTTTCGTCGGTTCCTCAAACAGTTCCCGCGGAAATTCCAACGGTCGCGGCGACAGAAACAAAGAAGGTTGAAGACCCGAAGACCGGACGCTTCACCGACAAGGTTACCGGCTACGAAGATGAGTATTGGGCGTTCGTGCCGGAGTCGTATTCACCGGATCGAGCTTACGGCCTGCTCGTCTGGCTGCACCCGAGCAGCACGACGATGGAAGCGACGATCTATCGCGAGTGGAAGACTCTCTGCGAACAACGCGGAATTGTTCTGCTGGCACCAAAGACTTCTACTCGCACCGGCTGGACGCCTAACCACGCCGAGTACGTGCGAGACGCCGTCGAGGAATTTAAGAAGCAGTACAACATCGACTCGTCGCGAATCGCCGTGCATGGACTCGGCAATGGTGGCGAGTTTGCAGCCAGTGTCGCCTTCCGATTTCCCGAACTCTTTCGAGGCATCGCGTTGGCGAGTGCCGCGTTAAAAGATCCGCCGCCCGAACACTCGCCGGAGTTCCAGGTGCAGTTTCATCTGATCTACGGCGACCGCGATCCTTCCGGGCCGTTCGTGCAGAAAACCGCCGCCGGACTGCTGCAACTGAAATTTCCGGTGACATTGCGAAAAGTCGACAATCACCGCGCTGGCTATCCGCCCGCAGACGCTGTTGAAGAAATGGCCCGCTGGCTCGACGCCCTCGATCGTCTTTGAAATCGAAAGCTGGCTGAAACGAACGCGACTCCTGGCGGGAACTTCGTCGGGCAGAGCCAGACCTACGACGGGAGGCTTTGCAGAAATTCTCGGATTGCCGTGTTGGCAGCCTTTGGGTTTTCGAGGACGGACATGTGACCGGCTTCCCGGATGACGACCAGGCTGGCGTTCGGCATGGCCGCGGCGATGCCTCGCATTTCTTCCGGGGAAGAGATGCCGTCGTCCTCGCCGACGATCAACAGCGACGGTGTTGCGATGTTCGGAAGAAGTGAGGTGACGTCGGGACGTTCGGCCATGCCGAGCGACGCGGACGCGATGCCTTGCGGCGACGTGGCTGAAATGGTTTGCCGCAGCTCGTCGATGACTGCCTGATCGCGAGAGCCAGTCACTGGCGAGAACAGGTTCGGAAGCATCGCCGAAGCCACGGCGGCGGAACCGTTTTCGATCACCATGCTTGCAAGACGTTTTCGGTTTTCGACGCCGTCTGGTGTGTCAGCGATCGCTCGCGTGTCGCAGAGAATTAAGGCTCGCAATCGCTCGGGATACTTCTGCTGAAACTGCCAGGCGACGTAACCGCCCATCGACAATCCGCACAGAACAACGGACTCGGTGACGTTCAGCGCATCGAGCAGCGCCGCGAGATCGTCGGCGTGCTGCTCCATCGTGACCGTGCCCTCGGTGACGTCGCTGTCACCAAAGCCTCGCAGGTCTGGAGCGATGACGCGGTGATCACCGACGAAAGCGTCGAGCTGGAATCGCCACATCGCATGGCTCAGCGGGAAACCATGCACGAACAGAATTGGCGGACCGCTTCCTGCGTCATGCGCGGCGAGATTGATGCCGTTGACTGTGACTTTTTTCATGGCGAATGGTCTCTGGTGTGGTGTGTTCTCAGTCGGCGTTCAGGTTGAGGTGGGTCGAGATGTCCATCGGCTGGCGGAGCGTCTGATAAATCACGCAGTAACGTTCGGTCAGTTGGATCAACTTGTCGATTTTCTCCTGCGGAGCGGTGCTCTTGACGTCGAACTTCAAACGGATATCAGAAAACCCGATCGGGACATCGCGCGAGACTCCGAGTGTACCTCGGAAGTCGAGGTCGCCTTCCGCCGTGATCGACGCCTGCTCGATCGAAATTTCCATCGCGGTGGCGACTGCCGAAAACGTCACACCAGCACACGCCACCAACGCTTCCAGCAGCATGTCTCCGGAGCAGGCTTCGACGCCGGAACCGCCGGCAGCAGGATGCAGGCCAGCGTCGACGGGACCGGCAGCCGTGTTCAGGCGGCAGGTCTGATTAGGCTGGACGATCCCGGTAACGGTCATTGTTTTGAGGGCTGTCTGCGGGTCGGACTTATACTGTTCTTTGATCGGAGCCTGAGCAGCTCGCAGTTCCTCGGCGTTCATTGGGTTGATCTCATTCTTCACAGGATGACGTTTAAATCGCAGAGTTCCAGGAGAGTCTTCTTTTTACCTCTGCGAGTCCTCGGCGGTCTCTGCGATCTGTTCCTTTGGAATTGCCGGAAAGCAGGAAACTACAGGATCGGGCCGATGGTCCACGGCGAGAACTCTTCGTCGCCGATGCCCTGTGCTTCGCTTTTGGTTTGTTCGCCGCTGGCGACGGAGATGATCTTTTCGAAGATTTCATGCCCGACTTCTTCGACGGTGGCACCGTCAAGAATTCGACCGGCGTTGATGTCCATATCGTCGATCATGTGATCGTACATTGGCGTGTTCGTGGCAATTTTGATGCACGGCACCGGCTTGCAGCCGAAGCAGCTTCCTCGACCGGTGGTGAAAACGGCGACGTTCGCGCCGCTGGCGATCATGCCTGTGACGGAGACAGGATCGAAGCCCGGCGAATCCATCACCACGAAACCTTTCTGAGTGATCGGCTCGGCGTAATCGTAAACGCCCTTTAGCGCCGTGCTGCCGCCTTTGGCGATCGCTCCCAGAGACTTTTCGTAGATCGTGGTCAGGCCGCCCTTCTTGTTACCAACGGACGGGTTGTTATCGATCGTGCCGCCAAATTTTGCTGCGTATTCTTTCCACCAGTCGATCAGATCGATCAGCTTCTGGCCGACTTCTTTCGAGACGGCTCGTCGAGTCAGCAGGTGCTCGCCGCCGCAGATCTCGGGAGTTTCCGCCAGGATGGAAGTCGCACCGTGCGCCACCAGTAGATCGCTGGCGATACCGACCGCCGGGTTCGCGGTGATGCCGCTGTTGCCGTCGCTGCCACCACATTCGGCTCCGAGCATAATCTCGGAAACCGGCACCGGCACGCGTTTGATTTTATTCACCTCGGGCAGCATGTCGCGAATGATCGACGTCGCCCGGTCGACGGTTTTCTTCACGCCGCCGACGTCCTGGATATTCATGATGAGCTGCTGCGGCTCCTGCTCGTCGCCGATCATCCGCAGCTGAGTCAGGTCGTGCTTGTTCGCCATGAACGAGGCCTGAGCGGTTTCGCAGCCGAGGCCCAGCACGACGTACGCGGCAATGTTCGGGTGCTTCGCGAAGCCCGCGAGTGTTCGCGCCAGCAGCTGATGCTGATCCCCGCCGTAGTCGTACGCGCAGCCTTCTTTGTGTGTGAGCGCGATGACGCCGTCGATGTTCGGGTAGTCGGCGAGTATTGATCGGTCGAAGTTGGCGGCGACGTATTTGGAACTCGTTGCCGAGCAGTTCACTGTGCTGATAATGCCGATGTAATTACGAGTGGCGATACGCCCGTCCGGTCGCACGATTCCCTGGAAAGTTCGGTCGGTGATCGGGTCCGGATCGGGAGGAATTTCCGAAGCGAACGCGTAGTCCAGTTCGAGTTCGCCCGGTGTCACGTTGTGAGTGTGTACCCACTGTCCCGGAGCGATGTCTTCCGTCGCGAAGCCGATGACCTGCCCGAACTTGCGAATCGGCTCTCCGGAACGGATCAACGCCGACGCAATCTTATGGCCGAAAGGAATATTGTTCTGAGCGATGATCGTGGTTTTCGCGTCGACACTGGCCCCTTTCGAAATCGCAATTCTGGCGATGACGATATTGTCGTCCGGGTGCAAAGTGAGAATTGGCGAATCAGAAATCGAAGCGGGCATGTGTGGGTCTCGGAAGTAGCAGTAGGCTGGAACAAGCGCAGCGCAGTTCCGGCAATTCGAATACGTTTGTGGCTTATGGCTGCCGGAACTGCGCTGCGTTTGTTCCAGCCTACTGGAAACATACAGTCTCTTTGAGTCAGCGCACCGCGCCGCCGTTGCAGTTGATGACCTGCCCGGTGATGTACGACGCGTCCGGGCTGACCAGAAAGCGTGCGAGTTTAGCAATGTCTTCCGGAGTCCCCCAGCGGTTGAGCGGAGTTTCCTGCAGCACGCGGTCCTGCCAGGAATTGCTGGCCTGTTCGCCCCAGGCCGTATGGATCCAGCCGGGGGCAATGCAGTTGACTCGGACGCTGGGGGCAAGGCTGACGGCGAGCGACCTCGTGAAACCCATGATCGCGTTTTTGGCGACCGAAAACAGTTCGCCGCTGTCGCCGCCCATTCCCCGGTCGGATTGATCCCAGCCGATGTTGAGGATCGTCCCTCCGCCTTGAGCCACCATCCGCTCGCCGACCATTTTGGAGAGCAGCACGGCTGACCGGACATCAACGTCAAGCAACGCATCCAGCTTTTCAGCGTACGGAAGTTTCGCCTTGTCACCGGTCAACAGGTCGACGCCGGCGTTGTTGACCCAGACATCGACTCCACCAAAGCATTTCCACGCGGCTGCGACAAACGGAGCCAGCTCGGTTTCGATACCTAGATCCGCTGTATGAACAGACGCCTTTCGATTGATCGATCGAATTCTGTCGGCCACCTGCTCCGCATCGTCGATCGATTGCCGGCAGTGCAACAGGACATCCGCGCCTGCATGTGCCAGTTCAAACGCGACCGATGCTCCAATTCCACTTGATGCTCCGGTCACAACAGCGCGGCAGCCATCCAGCATTCCGAAAGGCGTCATGTCGATTCTTTGTAGTTTTCTAAACGGTAAGACAAAATGGTAGAGGTCGCAAAAGTCGCCAGCATTCAATGGTGATATCGAGTTCGCACTTCGTGGATCAAGTTCAGAAGGTGTGTCATCTGGCGGTCCTGATCTTCGTGCGTCGAAATGTAACTCTGATTGGCGGCTCTGATACGACGTCGATCATGCTCGGAGGAAAGCAATCGTTCGATGGTGGTTGTTAACGCGTCGACATCTCCTTCGGGAACAAACTCTGCGGCAAATCCCTGCGTCGTCATCATACGGTACTCGGGCGAGTCCACGATGACCGGCGTCCCTCCGCAGGCGGCTCCCTGCAGAACACTGGAAGACCGCATGTCTCCCCGACCCAGCAGAGATAGAAAAATATCGGCCACCGAAAGGATGTCAGCGTAGTCAGACAGCGGGATATTCTCGGTCAGCAGTGTGAACTGGCTTTGCAGACCCGCCTCGATAATTCGCGCATTCGCGGCTTCCATCGCCGCCTGCGTGCCGGAACCGCCAGGAAATATGCAGTAAACGTCCGGATGGTCGCGGGCAACCGCCATGCACGCTTCGAGAGCTTCCATTGCCCCCCAGAGTGTTTTGAACCGGCGAGCGTTCACGATCACCCGGGAGTCGTCCGGTATTCGGTAACGATTCAGGATTACGGCGCGTTGTTCAGCACTGGCAGGCCGAAACAGCTCCAGGTCGACACCCCAGGACACGGCTTCGATTCTCGAACGGTCGACACCGAACCGATTGGGAATGTACTCCGCTGCGGTTATTGACGACGGCACAATCAGGTCGACGTTGCGAAGCGCTTGAGTCGTCATCCAGTTGACGACGGGTGATGACTCCACATAGTTGAAAATATCACCGCCCCAGGGAAACAGAATGCGGGGGATGCCTTTGCACCAGGATGTTGCCAGCCCATACGA
>JABMPE010000281.1 GCA_013203845.1 Rhodopirellula sp.
GCTGGGGATGCTGGCGTTGGGGCTGAGCAACTTCGGACCGACCGTCCGTTTTGGATTGCTGATGACGACTTCGTTGTTTGTCGCGCTGATCGGTGATCTCATTCTGCTGCCCTGCCTGCTCTACATGCGACCGTCACGAGTCAAAGTAACGACACTCAATCCAGCCGGCACGGGCTCTACAGATCAGACTCGATCACGGCAGATTCCACCGCCACATCTCGGCAAGCCGCGTCTGCCCACCGAGCCGACAAGCCTGAACGATGATTCGGAAGGCTGCCTGGTCTGACTCGCGTTCTGCGTGACGAAATGCTGCTTGACGAAATTCTACCGTCGACCTGCGAAGCAAAAAGCCGTTCAGCACCAGCGTCTGGAAAACAGTCCGCCCACGAAAAAGGCGGAGTCCGGAATCATCCAGAACTCCGCCAGCCATGATCAATCAGACGCGACCTGCATCGCCGTTTCAGACGTTGACGTTGATCTCGTAGCCTTTTCGCTGCTCGCGGGACTGCCACGAATTCAGGGCTCGATCATTGGCGATCATTTCCGTCTTCGGATCCCACTCCAGTGTCTTGTCGAGTCGAATAGAAATGTTTGCCAGGTGGCAGGTCGTCATCGCGCGATGATGAGACCATACGTCACTGATTGGAGTGTCGCCGCTCTTGATGCAGTCCATGAAGTTCTGCATGTGGCTGGATGGTTTCTTTCCGCCGTAAACTTTGTCGATCGCATCTTCCGGCAGCGGGTTATCCTTCAGCGCATCAAACGGCCCGCCTTTGGTTCGGCCTCGGCTGACATGGAATCGCCCTTTCGTGCCTTCGAACAGGATGCCGTTGCCGTCTGACGACTCGCTGACAATGTGCATCTCGACCCCGTTGGCAAACATGCACTTCACGTCGAACTTCGTCGCCGCGTTGTAGCGGTCGTCCAGCGTCGGGTAACCATCTTTGTAGGGAACCGGATGTTCGTGTATCACCGGCTCGACCAAGACCACTCCCTGATCCTTGCCGTTCTGTTCGATCGCCCACTGAGCGATGTCGACATGATGAGCCCCCCAGTCAGTCATCTTGCCGCCGGAGTATTCGTACCACCAGCGGAATTCGTAGTGGCAACGAGTCTTGCCCCAGCGGCCACCTTCCTTCATGCGGTATTCGACAAGCGGAGCCTGACCCAGCCACTTCTCCCAGTTGAGACCTGCCGGAACATCCGCGACCGGAATCGGGCCGCTGTCGGAGGACCCACCAATGTTGCACGTCACTTTCTTCACGTCGCCGATTCGGCCATCACGAATCATCGCGATCGCCTGCAGAAACCGTTGCCCCATTTCGGTTCGCTGCTGAGTTCCCACCTGAAATGTGCGTCCGGTTTCTTCCAGCACGCTGATGATCTGCTTGCCTTCATGAACCGTCAGCGTCAATGGTTTTTCGCAGTAGACGTCCTTGCCGGCCTGCATGGCTTCAATGGCAATCTTCGAATGCCAGTGATCCGGCGTAACGATCGTCACAACGTCAATGTCTTTGCGATCCAGAATCTTCCGGTAATCCTCGTAGACGTCGATCTTGCGTTCGTCGCCTTTCTTCGTCTGAATCCCAGACACTTTGTCTCGACCGGCGCCGGCATGATTCGCGTCAACATCGCAGACGGCCGCGCAGTCTGAGAAATTCAAGGCGGCGGGACCAACACTATTCCAGCGACTGCCAGTTCCGATGCAGCCCAGCACCGGTCGTTCGTTGGCGCTTTCGTATCCAAAAGTTGGACGCTGAGCACTGGTAAACCAGTACGGCATCGTGGCACCCGCGGCGGCCGCGGTGGTCTTCAGGAAATGACGACGGTTCTGCTGAGTCATGAATGCCTCCAATTTGAAATGGGAGTTCCCGCCTGAATTATTCATGCAGGCCGGAACAAGATCGCACAATCCATCTCCGGAACAGCGCAAGCGGACAGCGATGCAGACTTTGTTTTCTCACACCTTGGAACCTTGGAACTTACATCGTAACCGAAGCTCCGGCAGCTTTTGCGTTGACTCGTTCCAGCCCACTCTTGATGAATAATCCAGGCTAATCGTTGAAAATCGAATCGTAAGTTTAATCGCCGGTTGTCTTAAAGGAAAATCCCGGCTGCCAGCCAAACGGTTCTGCAATGACCACGACGTGATTGGGCATTCTGTCGCGGATGCCTACGATGCGGTGAACAGCAAAGTTGGACTCCGATTCCGCATCGGCATCTGGTGACACAAACAAACCACAACACTTCAGGTGAGCCTTGACCTGAAGCTCTGAATGAATTGAATGCTTCTGATGACAACTGCCGTACTGCTGATCGCCCACGGAAGCCGCCGCGACGAAGCCAACCACGATCTTGTCGTCGTTGCCGACCGACTTCGGGAACAGAGCGACTACGAAATCATCGTGCCGAGCTATCTGGAACTCGCCGCACCTTCCATTCCAGATGGAGCTCGACAATGCGTCACCGCCGGCGCGAACCACGTTCTGATGATGCCGTACTTTCTCAGCGCCGGCTCGCACGTCACGCGCGACCTGGAACGTTTCCTCGCCGAGGCCGCCGCGGAATTCACCGCTGTGCAGTTTGACCTGTGCCCGCCGCTGGGCCTGCATCCGCTGATGCTCCAAATCGTCAAGGACAGACTGCAGGAAGGCCAGTCGTAAACCGCATCAACACCGGCACGCTGCGATGGACGACACATCCCGTGGCCTTGCAGTTGAGTTTTCCGACGCGGATCCAGGACGTGCTGGCAAGCGGCGAGCAGAAGCCAATGTCTCGACGTTGTCCCCGAGAGGGCTATCTCGTTCTGGACTCGACGCCAGTCTTGACGGACTCGGTGGCAGGTGCCGACTTCAAACCGACGGTGTTCACGGCAATGACCCGGTACGTGTGCTTCGCGGCGGCTGTCTGATCGGTGAACTGCATTGGTACCAGCGGTTGCGTTGGCGTGTCGCTGTACTGGAGATTCTGAAAAATCGGTCGACCGAAGCGATTCCTTCCCTGCTCTGGAACGTTCGCCAGAAACTCGCCATCCCGCTCGATGATGAAATAAGCCAATCCACTTTCCAGATCGCCCTCCGCCGACCAGCTCAACGTGTTGCCCGTGCGACGAAGATTCGTTGGAGTTGGTGGCGAAGTCGTGTCCGTCACAGCGGTGTCATTAACGTACTGCCCCCAGCTTTTCGCCACAGCGGCGTTGGGCAGCCATGCCGCCTTCAGCGGATCGCTTTCATACTTTGCGACCGGGACTGCTTTGAAGCCGGTTGGACTGGCCAGCCAGACGTCGTCCATCGGCATCGGTCTGAGCGGCTCGCCATTGACGTTCGGCAGCCGGACACTCAGGCACGCGCTCAGCCACGGAATAGCGAAGTAGCGTTGATTGCCACACTCGTGCGCTGTCAGCGGATCGACAGCGACTCCGATCAGTCCGCCTTTGCCACGGACGCCATTGAAGAACGCTTCATTGGCTGGCCAGACTTTGGCGAACCGACCTTCTTTAACGGTCACTCCTTCCTGCGTTCCTGGATTACACATGATCGGCACGGTGAGTGCCGCAGCGGACAAAGCGTGCGCTTTGATTTCAGGACGTTCCGGATTCACTTCCAGCAGGGGCACACCCGATCGCAACCACGCCGCGGCAACGCGATCCGGATGCAGCAGTACCATCCCACCCGCCCAGTGTCCGCCGCCGCTGTGTCCCCACAACGCCCACGGCACTGAGGCAAGTTCGGGGTGCTCTGACTGCGCACCGAGATCGACCAGGCACTTCTGAAACGCGGCATCGGAACCATTTCGGGGATCACACCACATTTGACAATCCGCACCCTGTGGCTGCTCATACGACGGTGCCAACAAAGCGCAATCGTGATGTTTCGCCAGCGCCTGCCAGTGCAGATCAAAGGCTCCCGTCAGACCAGAACTGCACGATCCCTCACCGCAGCCGTGCTGATGCACAATCACTCCACGCAGGGTCTTTACGCCCTGTGGAATCCAGACGGTGTAATTGACTGGAAAACTCAACTCACCCGGCTGCGTCGAGGCCTCGTAACGAACGCGATAGTACGGAGGGGCGGCTTCCGGAAAGACGTTGTACGGTGCGTTCTGAGCAAACAAGGTCGCAGGTATCGAGACAAGAACGAGTACCGTGCGACACAAAAACGAAAGAGTTGGTGAGATCATGAAAATCGGTCCTGCTGGAGTATCTGAATGCAAGGAATGACCTCTTGGCTTTAGCATGAAGAGGACTCTGCCTGCAATGATTGCGTCTCGGAGCGACTCAGACAAACCTGGCAGCAACAAAGAAGGCATCCGGCAGCAAACAGAACCTGATTCGAAAGTGAGAACGGATCGTTTCCTGAATTCTCGTGATGGTTTACAAGTCTGTTCTTTGTTCCATGGATGGACGAGATGGCGATGCAGGATATCCTGTCACTGAACTGGTTCGCGGCTAAAGGCAAACTCTTGAGAGGCAGTGAGGAAGGCATCAACACCAAAGCGAAAGTGGCCCTCAGAAACTCGTACTGTCTCCACACCGATAAAGTTTACGAAACCGTACGCTACCACGAACTCGCCCGAGTCCCCGAACACGATCTCACCCACCAATTCTGTCGACGGGTCTGACAATGAAAAGAGTTGCCGCCGAACCTCTCGTTTATGAATTCACCCGCCACCTCGAACCGCGGGCAAGGATTCAATCAGGAGAGTCGTTACTCGTTGAATCCGAGGATGCTCTGTCGGGACAGATTCGTACCAACAACGACCGGCGTGACAAAGAGGCAATGCCGTTCAGCAATCCGGTGGCCGGTCCCATCTTCATTGAAGGAGCCGAGCCGGGCGACTCGATTGCAGTCACGATTCTGAAAATCGAGCCGCGTGATGGCCAGGCAGCGACGTACACGGGGGCGCCCAAACAACTTTGCGAGTGGCTGGGCACCGACGTGCCGCCGGGGGCTCATGTATGTCCGATTCGAGACGGGCATGTTTACTGGAGCGACGATATCGCGATTCCGTACGCACCGATGCTCGGCTGCATCGGAACGGCACCGGCTGTCGGCGTTCCGACCACGCTTCCAGCCGGACCACACGGCGGAAACCTGGATCTTGTCGAGGTCTGTCCGGGCAGCTCAATCCATCTGCCGGTCTTTGTCGAGGGAGCCTGCCTCTACCTTGGAGACGCTCATGCAGCGATGGGGCATGGCGAGTTGTCTGCCACTGGTCTTGAAATGGCAGCCGAAACGACAATCTGCGTTGAGCTGATGAAATCGAAAACGCTCACTGGTCCTCGTATCGAAACTCCCACCGAAATTGTGACCGTCGCAACGGGCTGCCCGATGGAGCGTTCGATCGCCGAAGCGTACGCTCGGCTGATTCTATGGATGGAAGAGGACTTCGGATGGGACCGCTGGAAGGCATACGACGTGCTGACTCATGTCGGTCGCATTTCCGTCGGCTACTACGGCATCGGCACCGTCGGCACGAAGATTGAAAAAAAGTACCTGGCCACTCCGCCTTCGGCCTGAGAGGTCCAATTGTTTGATCTCGACGAACCGGGTCAGCGAAACACTAAGCCAGGAACCGCTTGCAGCACGGTCCGCTTCTGCCACGATCGCTGGTCGAATGTTGCCACGCAGGCCATCCTTTCTGAACATCCAGAGTTTTCCTGAAAGCCCACGAGATATCACATGACGACGTCAGATAAAGATCGGCTCGGACGACTGGGTAGCGGCGAATCAATCGAAGCCGTGTGTAGTGTTGACGGCATCGATCGAGCGGAGTTCGACCGCTGGTGGAGTGAGACGATCCGGCAACGCGCCCATCTCAAATCGGGGAATCTGCCAGCCAGCGTTTCGGCTGAGGTCTCGATTCACCGCGACGAGCACGGCATCCCTCACATTCATGCGGCGACCGACCGCGATCTTTTTTTCGGATACGGCTGGGCAATGGCCGAAGACCGACTTTTTCAACTCGACTGGCTGCGACGCAAAGGGCTCGGGCGGCTTTCCGAGATCATCGGCACAGACGGCCTGGAGCTCGACACGGTTTCGCGCACCGTCGGTCTGAACCGCATCGCGGCCGCCGAGTGGGAACGGTTGCCCGGCGAAGTACGACAGCTGCTGGAAGCATTCTCTGACGGCATCAACGCTGTCATCGCAGACAGCGGCGATCACCTGCCTGTCGAATTCGACTTGCTGCAGTACCGGCCAGAACCGTGGTCTCCAGTCGACTGTTTGGCCATCGAGGTCGAATTCCGCTGGTATCTGACCGGTCGATTTCCGGTGATCTGCATGCCGGAACTCGCGAAGCGGACGCTGGGTGAAGGACCGCTACTTCGCGAGTATCTGCTCGGCGAGGAAGACCACGAATCAATCCTTCACCCAGGCGATTACGAACCGCTCATTGGTCAGCCGCTGGAGCCTGTGGGTGAATCGATCGCTGATCCCGATGCCTCGACCGGCAGCAACAACTGGGTGATTTCAGGACGACGAACAACGACTGGCGCTCCGCTGCTGGCGAGCGATCCTCACATTGCATTCGAAGCGGTTTCATGCTGGTACGAAGCGCACCTGTGCGGCGGCTCGTTTAACGTCGCGGGAATGACGTATGTCGGTATGCCGGCAATCATGTTCGGTCGAAACGAGAAGGTTGCCTGGGGCATCACCAATAATATCTGCTCGTTGCGTGACCTCTATCAGGAACGCACGAGTGATCAACACCCCGGCTGCTTTGAATACGATGGCCAGTGGGAACCTGCCCGCGAGCTGACCGAGGTAATCGCCGTACGCGGTGCCGACGACGTTGTCTGCCAGGTTCGATTCTCGCGCAACGGACCCATTGTCGACGACATACTGCCGGCTCCGGCGAATGAGCTGGGGCCGGTCTCGTTGAACTGGCTGGGAATGTCTCACGGCGGCTGGCTGACGTCGCTGCTCGGTATGGATCGAGCAGCCAGTGTGGCCGAACTTCGAGAGGCCATGCGCCCGTGGCATGTGCCGACGTTCGGACTCGTACTCGCGGATTCGGCCGGCGGAATTGGCTTCCACGCGTCTGGACGCATTCCCGTCCGCAAGCGATCCGAACGAGCGTTTCGGTGCGGATGGAATCCCGAAGATCAGTGGCTGGGACTCATTCCGTTCGACGAGATGCCGTCATTCGCGAATCCCGATCGAGGCTGGATTGCCAGCGCCAACAATCGAATTGCCCCTGACGATTTCCCGCACCGAATGTATGGTTGCTGGGTATCTGGCTGCCGCGGTCAGCGCATCCGCGAAATGATCGAATCTCGTGAGTCGGTTTCCGCGGACGACATGCGGGACATGCAGCAGGACGCCCTGAACCTGCGAGCCGCAAAGCTGGTTCCGATTCTGATCCGCGAACTGGACTCCGACGACGACGCCACTGGTCAGTCAATCGCCATCCTCAGCAGTTGGAACGGCGTCTCGTCGCCGGAATCAGTCGCGGCCACGCTCTTTAACGTGTTCTACTCGCGGTGGTGCGAGACCGTCAGCAACGCCCGATTCACTGGAGTGACGGCGGAATTACTTGCGAAAGGCGTTGATCCGTGCGCCACTCGTTTGCTCGAATCCGACCCGCACGGATGGTTTCCCAACGGCAACCGGCAACAGCTGATACAAGAGACGTTCGCAGCCACGCTGGTGTATTTGCAGGATCGGTTTGGGCCCGACATGACCGCATGGACCTGGAGTCGACTTCACGTCATGCCGTTGCGACACGTGCTGTCGTCACGAGGTGATCTCGGACAGCTACTTGATCACGGCGGAGCGGGCGTGCGCGGCGACATGCTGACAGTCTGTAATACTGGCAGCGGCCCCGACTGGACAGCGAACACGGGGGCGGGTTATCGCATGGTGGCAGATCTGAGTTCATCGCCGCCAGTCCTGCGGGCCGTTGATGCTCAGAGTCATTCCGGTCAGCCGGGAAGTCCTCACTACAGCGACCAGTTCGATGACTGGGTGTCTGGCCGTTATCACGAGATTGTGTTAACGAATGATGTCGACGCCCGGTCGACTCTGATCCTTGCACCATTCAACTAATCATTCAACTGGCCGCTTAAAGCAACATTCTGGAAACTCAACAATGCCCTACCAGCAGTTCCTCGCAGACGCTCGATCTCAATCGAAGTGGATCGTCGACATTCGACGACAGCTGCATCGGTTTCCCGAGCTGATGTATGAAGAGTTCAAGACGAGCCAGCTGGTCTGCGACACGTTGGACGAACTCGGTATCTTTTACGCAAGCGGCATCGCTGAGACCGGCGTGGTGGCAACTCTGGGCACTGGCGAATCACCGTGCATCGCGCTGCGAGCTGACATGGACGCTCTGCCCATTCTGGAGGAGACCGACGTCCCGTTCCGGAGTGAAATCGACGGAAAAATGCACGCCTGCGGTCACGACTGCCACACAGCCATGCTGCTCGGTGCTGCGAAACTGCTGCGGGAACATGAATCAGAGTTGAAGGGAACCGTTCGTTTGTTGTTTCAACCTGCAGAAGAAGGCGGTGCCGGTGGCAAGCGAATGCGGGAAGCCGGAGTGCTTGAAAACCCCAGTGTCGAACGCATCTTCGGCCTGCATGTCTGGCCGCAATTACCAACAGGAACAATCGGCTCGCGGACGGGAACATTCCTGGCCGCGGCTGGTGAAGTTGACATCACGATTCACGGCAAAGGCGGACACGCAGCCATGCCGCACCACTGCATCGATCCGGTCGTCACGGCCGCCAAAGTCGTGACCGAATTGCAGACGATTATTTCGCGCAACCTCGACCCGCTGGACTCAGGAGTGATCAGTATCACGACCATCCACGGCGGCGAGGCGTACAATGTCATCCCCGAATCCGTGCGGTTGACCGGAACAATCCGTGCGCTGACGATGGACCGTTTTCGCTGGTTGCAGGAACGTGTCGCATCATTAGCGACACAGGTCGCCGCCGCTAATGACTGCACAGCGACCATCGAGTTCCCCGGCGAAGCTTATCCGCCGACAGTGAACGACGCTGATGTGTGGAGCACAGTGCAGGACCTGGCCAGCGAACTGCTCGGTCGCGCCGCCGTCCACGAAATTCCGCCGGTGATGGGTGGAGAAGATTTCGCGTTCTACACGGAACAGGTTCCTGGCTGCTTCGTCGCCCTTGGAGTTCGCAACGAAGAATCCGGCTGCACTTACAACGTGCATCATCCTTTGTTCAAAGCGGATGAGGAAGCCTTGCCAATCGGCTCGGCGCTCCATGCCTGCTTTGCCGTGCAGACGTTGCAGAATCTAAGTGGAACATAAGTCGGATCGAGACCGGGATGCGACAGCCTTTCGAACATCGAGTCCGTCTGTCAATGTTGACGGTGCAGACAGCCGTGCGTGTTTTTGAGGAACGATATGCCTGAACGACGAACGACGAATAACAAACACGCTCATTTCACGTCAGCCGTGATTGGCGTGGTTCTTTTCAGTGTCAATCTGGCGGGCGCCGACGACGGGTTAATCGCTCACTGGAAGCTCACCAACGACTGCAAAGACTCGTCAGGACACAACCATCACGCCATCAATCATGGTGCTCGATTCGACGCACGTGATGGCGCGAGCTTTAACGGCACGGACACGTGGCTGGAAGTGCCGGCACCTGACTCGTTGCGATTGACCGATGGGAACTTCTCAATCGCCGCGTGGGTGCATACTGAAAGCGAACTTGATGACGTGCTGGGTGATGTGATGAGCTGGTACGACTCGCAATCGCGCACTGGCATGACGCTCGGGCTGATGAACTACGCGGGAGTCACATCGGCTCAGTCGAACTGGCGTAACGTGTCCTTTGGAATCGACTCCGGTCGGCTTGACCCGGAATGGACAGACTGCGGCCGCCCGGGCGAGAACCACTATGTGAAGTCACTCGTCGTGTTTGACGACGGGCTGTACGCGGCAACCTGGGAGTCAGGCGAAGGACAGCGTGGCCACGTCTACCGCTACGCGGGCAAAACGCAGTGGATCGATTGTGGCGCTCCCGATGAAGCCAATGCGATCACCGGGCTGGCCGTCTATAACGGAAAACTCTACGCAGGTTCGGAGACGTACAGCGGCGACGGATCATCCTTGCCGCTCTCGCCCAACACGAATCACGGCGGTCGTGTCTATTGTTATGAAGGTGGCACGCGCTGGACCGACTGCGGAAAGGTGGCCGATGTCCGCAGCATCAGCGGGCTGGCCGTTTACCGAGGCAAGCTGTATGCCGGCACGGGCACGTCCGGTGGCTGGCGTGGAGATTATCGCGTGACACCACGCACGCGAGGCATGTATCGATACGACGGTGATGGAACGTGGACTTCCTGCGGCTGTCCGGGGTTACGGGTTGTCCATCTGGGAGTCCACAACGGCAGCCTGTTTGGGTTGAGCTACGATGACGGTGGCTTCTTCCGTTACGAAGGTCGCACCGACTGGACGCGCATGGGGCCAGTCCCGGAAACCACTCAGGTGTACTCGATGGCAATCTATGAGGGACGGCCTCACGTCGGCACATGGCCGACCGGTTCGGTGTACCGCATGGATGGCCCCCAGAAATGGACTCATTGCGGGCGTCTGGGAGACGACAAAGAAGTCATGGGCATGGCCGTCTATAACGGAAAACTGTACGCGGGCACGCTGCCGCGAGCCGAAGTCTATCGCTACGACGGCGGCACAAAGTGGGTACTGACCGGCCAGCTGGACCAAACTCCCAACGTCCGCTACCGACGCGCGTGGTCAATGGCCGTGTATGACGGAAAACTCTTTTGCGGTGTCCTGCCTTCTGGGCATGTGCTTTCACTCGAAGCAGGCAGGTGTGCGACTTATGACCGCGCGTTCCCTGCCGGCTGGGTGCATCTGGCTGCGGTGCGAGACGTCGATCACCTGCGTCTCTATGTGAACGGCGATCTGGTAGCGAAATCTGCCACGTTTGAATCGGAAGATTACAACATACTCAATAAGCAGCCGCTCAAGATTGGCTTCGGTCCCCACGACTACTTCAATGGCAGACTCAAAGACGTCCGACTCTACGAGAGGGCACTCACGGACTCTGACATTGCAAAGCTACAACTGGAGACCACCAAAGCGAAGTAGACCGATCTGGTGACGTTGTCGTGGCATCCGTTCGGCACTGCCAGAGCCATCGTTTCCGGGACTGACCACCGGGATCAGCCAACCCGTTCAACGAGGTTTGCTCAATATCAGTGACCAGCACTCTGCACGAGACGGCATGCACTCAGCAACTGGATACGACGGGCTTCGTCGAATCACTTCAGTTATACTTGAACGCTCGCCTGCCCCAACGGAACCGGCCCGGTTCGTTGAACTCGATTTCCCCACACCATCGACTGATCAGCCTGCCGATTGTTGATACTGAACCTTCACGCCGCGTCTGTAACGGATGCCGTTCTATGAACGTACTGTGTCGAACTTCACTCCTTGCCAGCTGTTTGCTGTATCCGGCGATCGGTGGTTCATTCCAATTCGCTCAGGCGGAAGATGGATCGATTCCGCTGCATCGGGAGATTGACGAACTCGTCGGCAAGCGGCTGGATGAACGGTCGATTGCTCCGGCCGCAGTCAGCAGCGACGCGGAGTTCGTGCGACGAGTGTTTCTTGACCTGACGGGGATGGTTCCCACGTCCAGGCAAGCTCGCGCTTTTCTCGATGACACGACAGCAGAGAAACGGCAGCGATTGATCGACGAGTTGCAGGCGAGTCCAGACTACGCGATTCATATGGCTCGCGTGTTCGATGTGATGCTGATCGAGCGACGGATTGCGACAATCAAATCGTATGACGTTCCGGCTCCGGAGTGGCACGCCTGGCTGACTGAAGCGTTCGCCGAAAACCGGCCGTGGGATCAGATGGTGCGGGACATTCTCGGCAGCGATGGAACCGACGATCGAAACACCGCCGGAGTCAAGTTCTATCTCGTACGCGATGTCGCGCCGCATCAGCTCACGCGTGATGTTGGGCGGTTGTTCCTCGGCGTCGACCTGCAATGCGCCCAATGTCACGACGACCCACGCATCGAGCCGTATCGGCAGGCGGACTACTTCGGTATCTACGCTTTTCTCCAGCGAGTGACTTCGTTTCGCGACAACGAGAAAAACGTGTCGCTGGTCGGCGAGAAGGCGGTCGGAGCAGCGACATTCGTGTCGGTCTTTACCGCCATGAGCGGTGAGACGAACCCACGACTCCCCGGCGGTAAAATGGTTCCCGATCCAGAACTGGAGAAGGACAACGAATACGTCGTGAAGCCCGGGCCGAAGGAGCGCGGCGTGCCAACCTACAGCCGACGATTGAAACTGGCTGAACTCCTGCCGCGCACGGAAACACAGGGTTTCTCACGGAACATCGCCAATCGGATCTGGGCAATGCTGCTGGGACGCGGCCTTGTTCATCCGCTCGATCTGCATCACGCGAGCAACCCGCCATCGCATCCCGAATTGCTCGCACGGCTGGAAGAATGGCTCGTCGAGCACAACTACGACCTCAAGTCGCTGGTGCGCGAGATCATGCTGAGCGATACCTACCAACGATCAAGCATTCTGCCCGACGGCGTCGAAACAGTTCCCGACGATGCGTTCGCCGTCGCGCCGTTACGCGGCTTATCGCCGGAACAATTCAGCTGGTCGCTGTTGCAGGCGACCGGCCGCATCGAGCAGCGTTTCGGTCAAGTTGAAGCAAAACACAAAACTACGGCAACGACGCCCGAGGACGCAGAGCCCGCGTGGAAGACTCGTACGCTGCAGCTTGAGCCACTCGAACGTCAGACGCGGACGCTGATCCCGGTGTTCGCCGGAATGCCGGGACAACCCGACGGAGACTTTCAGCCGATCGTCGATCAGGCTCTGCATCTACTCAACAGTCCGACGATGCTGCCGCTGCTCCGCGATGAACCCGGCACATTATTGAAACGATTGACGGCGATATCCGAGACCGAATCGTTGGCTGAAGAACTCTATTTGAGCATCCTGAGTCGTCGTCCCAGCGCCGACGAGACCGCTCAAGTCCGCGAGTTGCTTGAGTCAACAAAAACTCCAGCCGAACGCCGCGAATCGCTGACTGCTTTGATTTGGGGACTACTCCTGTCATCCGAGTTTCGGTTAAATCACTGATCGCTACGACAGAAATGAACGACGCATGTTGAACACCGACCGTTTCAAGGTCTCACGCCGCGGGTTGCTCGCCAGTGCCGCCGGAGCAATTGCGAGTAGCACACTCACGTCTCCGTTGCGGGCTGAGTCGGCCCGCATTCCGCGAAAGCAACTGCTGCTGCTTTTCATGTCCGGAGGCAAAAGCCAGTTCGAAACGTGGGATCCAAAACCCGGTACCAGGACCGGCGGGCCGTATCGAGCGATCTCGACGTCGATCCCTGGCGTCCAGATCGGCGAGCTGTTGCCTCACTGCGCCAGAATCATGGACCGGTTGACTGTCGTTCGCAGCGTGAACTCGGGAATTGCCGATCACTTTCAAGGTCACTATGCGATGCAGTCTGGACGCATCGCGACGGGCTATCCTGTGCTTGGGTCAGCGGTCGCGAAGCTACTCGAACGGTCCGACGATGTGCTACCCGGCTATGTATCGATCCGCCGCGACGGACCGAAAGCTTACACTGATGTTGGAAACGCCGGGTTCCTCGGCGCGAAGTATGAGGGCGTGCAGATCGTCAATAATCAGGCGCCTGCGAATCTGATTCAACCGCCCTCTGTCACTCCAGCGCTGGCCGAGGCTGTTGATCGCATCCGTCAGTCAT
The DNA here is from genome assembly GCA_013203845.1 of Rhodopirellula sp. Classification (GTDB taxonomy): domain Bacteria; phylum Planctomycetota; class Planctomycetia; order Planctomycetales; family Planctomycetaceae; genus JABMPE01. Next base: position 13,766 of record JABMPE010000281.1, read on the forward strand.
CCGACGAACGTTTCCGGCGCGGTCGAGCAGACGGGCCGATTCACAGCTACGGCACGACGTATCATCAGGCCAAAGCGCTGATGCAGCGGCGCGAGATCTTCGATCTGTCGAAGGAATCGCCCGTCGATCACGAACGGTATGGCAAACACGAGTTTGGCCAGCACTGCCTCCTGGCACGGCGACTGTTGCAATCGGGCGTGACCGGCGTGAAGGTGACCCACTTCGATTGGGACGCTCATCAGGACAATTTCTACTGGCATCAAATCCGCTGTGCCGAGTTCGATCGGACGCTGGTGACACTGCTGGATGACCTGTCGGAACGCGGTATGCTGGAGCACACGCTGGTCGTCATCACCGGCGAAATGGGCCGCACACCACAGATCAACAACCTTGGCGGTCGGGATCACTGGGGACGAGCCTGGAGCATGGCCATGGCCGGCTGCGGTGTGAAACCTGGAGTCGTCTACGGTTCAACGAACGACACGGGCACCGAAGTGAAAGACAACACGGTCAAACTCGGCGATCTGTTTCATACTTATCTGCGGGCGTTGGGAATTGACTCTACTGGAAAGTACGAAATCGGCGGTCAGACGAATCCCATCGCCGACCCTGCCGCGAAACCGATCGAGGCGCTGCTGGCGTGAACCCGCTCCCAAACCTCGCTCACCAAAGCGCGGCGATGCGAACTTTTTCTTTCTCAATTCCCATGTGATGCATGATACCCATCGACCCCACACAATCCCGCCAGGTCGCTGAGCACAAACACGACACACCATTGACGTGCTGTGCGTTCGATGGCTCAGGAAAATTCGTCATCGCAGGTGGACGAGATCGCGGAGTCGTTTGTCTCGACGTTGATGCTGGAAAGAAGACAGTTCTGGAAGGCCACGATTCGTGGATCAGTTCGGTGGTTCGTGCGGGTGCGGAACTCATACTGACGGCCGACTTTGCCGGTCGAGTTATTGCCTGGGACTGTACCGGCGAAACTCCAAAGCCCCGCTGGAACATCACAGCTCATGCCAACACGATCTACGCGATGGCGACGAGTCTCGACGGTAAACTGTTCGCCACTGGAGACCGCGACGGAATCGTCCGCATCTGGCAGACGAGCGACGGTCAGCGCACGCACGAAATCAGTGGGTTTGAGCATCCCGTCTATGGCCTGGCGTTTCATGCTGACGGGCGGCAGTTGGTCACGGCCGACCGTCAGCCAAAGAGTCCACGACTCAAGCTGTGGGATTTCGCAACCGGCACAGAAATACGCAGCATCGACGTGCCTCAGCTATCCGCGTACCGCCGGGTCGAAGACATTGAATGGGGTGGCATCCGCGCGATCACGCTTTCCGCCGACGGCAACACGCTCGTCGCTTGTGGCAGCAATGGGTACTCCGGCCCCGCGTGTGCTCTGCTGTTCGACACAGCGACCGGCGAACTGAAAAGCAAACTCTCATCGACACTGAAGGGCTTCTATTACTCGGCCCGGTTTCACCCACAGGGCTTTCTGCTCACCGCTGGTGGCGACGTCGGCAAAGGCGAGTTCCGAGTCTGGGATCCGTCCCAAGAGGAATCGCTGGCAACCGTCGCCGCGCCTGGCCCTTGTACCTCGATCGACGCGCATCCTGATGGTCGCCGCTGTGTCGTTGCGCAAATGATCGGGAAAGGTTCCTACCCCGACTCCGGCACGCTCACGCTGTTTGAATGGGCGGAGTGATCTGTCTTTCAGATTCGGACGGGTGGCACCTGAGAAATTCAGCCACGCAGTCTGCACTGCCTTTCTCGTCGCAGAACTTGCAGCTTCGAGCGCAGAGGATCAGCCGTCAAATTCCGGACGGTTGCCAACAAGGCACCACGTAAATACTGTCGCCGCTCACGTTGGAAGTGACTGACTGATTGTCCGGAGACAAAGCGATGTTTGCTGTGCGATTTCGATGGATCATTCTCACGACTCTGGCCGTTGTTCTATGCCAGTGCCGGACTATGATTTTTGCTGCGAGCAGTAACGGGCAGGTTGGGCGAGACGCTGGCCGTGTCGTGACGCATTTCCAGTCACTGGATCTCGATAGCGGTGAATCGGCAGAAATTTCAGCTCGAATCACTCGACCGAGTTCGTTGCCGAACAATGCTCGGGTCAGAGTCTCGATCGTCGCGGTTCGTTCGCGAGAGAAGCTCGACGACGTTTGCGAAACTGTCTTGAGCAAAGTGCTCCATGCTCTGGATGGAGATTTCTTTACTGTCTTTACAGCGAAGTCGGCGGCCAGTTATCACATTGAACTCTCTCCGGAAGAAAACGAAATCTCGCTGTTTGAAGGCAATCGGTGGAGGGAACTCGGTTTCGTTGACGAGTTGTATGCCGCACCGAGGCAAGTCAAATGGCACGACGGGCAGACAGTGGCTGTTTCCGTGACAGTCCGCCGGATTGCGAACCTCGCTTCCCGTGACGGATCGCTGGTGATCGAGGCCGAACCGAACAATTCGGCGGCGCAGGCTCAGCCGATCGATCTTCGAGACACCGCTGACGACTATTCAGTGCAGATCCTCGGAACGAGCGACGACATCGAATACTTTGACAACGGCGAAGTCGGAACAGGCAGGGGCGACGACTGGCTGCGTTTTGAATTCGACGGTACCGAACCACGACTTCTGACGGCGTGCCTGACAATTCCGGATCAGATGGTGGCCGCTCGCGTCCGTTGTTACACGTTGCCAGTTGACAAGGCGACGGTCAAGCCGGGCGAGTTGCTGGACGTCGGAGCTGAGTACGAAGACGGTAAGAACTCGAACGAGAGAGTTCATCAGCAGGCGGAGCAGCATCGCATCGCAATTAATCGAAATCTGCAACCGGGCCACGTGTACTTCCTTCGCGTCGAAGCGAATGCTCCGGGGTACGGGCTGGAATTGCGTGTGGTGAAACCGGCTCCGTACGACGACCCACAAAGAGCCGTTCGGCACGCGTTGTACGACCATCTTGGTCAAGTCAGTTCGTGGCTGAATAATCGCCCCCGCGGAGCCAGCGTCGAACGCCGAATTCGCGACACCGGCAATCTGCTCGGCACGCACTGCATGAGCTGCCACACTCAGTCGGGAGTCTGGGGGCCAGCGATTCCGTTTGCACAAGGGTACCGTACTCCAAATTCGCACTTATTCCGCAACCTGACGAATCTCTGTTATCAGTCCCTGCGACCAACCAACGAACTGGTCGATGCCGCCAATAATACCAGCCTGGCGCCACTGGACATTGGCGACGGACCGGCGGGAACCCGAGTGGCCGGGCACAGCGTTGTTTCGCTGGAACGATTCCTGCCGCCTCGCAGGCTTCAAAGCCAACAGCATCTGCGAGCTTCGAATTTCATCCTTCAAACAGCCGACCCCGGCGGAATCAATGCGGCTGGTCCCGGAGCGAACGTCGGTAAGGGCGTCGTCTTTAACTACGCGGGTGAGATTCTGTTTGAAGCATGGCAGAAGACCCGCAACCCGCAGTTCTTCCGGGCTCTCGAAGACAAAGCTCGCAGAACGCTGGACGTCGATCCGAAGTACACCGACGATCTGGCTCATCGAGTTGAGCAGTTGAGCCGCTACTTTCCGCAGGATTACATCGCTCAGGCCGAACAGGTTTTGAAACTCCAAACAGCGCAGGGCGACGCCAGACCGCGAGTCCCCAGCAATACAAAGCGCGGCGGTCGCGTCGCCGAGGCAAAGGAACTCCAGGCGAGAATTACCAGACAGATTGCAGGCGACATTGCTCGGCTTCGCGCCATTCAAAAACCCGACGGAACCTGGGGATTCAATCCAGGCCGCTCAGACGGCGACTCATGGAATGTTGACGGCGACAACAAGTCGGAACCGTCGCCGACCGCTCTGGCTCTGATCGCTCTGCAGGCGGCTGGCTTTGGCCCGGATGATCCGACCGTGCAGAAGGGCGTCCAGGGGTTGCTCCGGCTTCAGCATCCCAGCGGTTACTGGAAAGGCCAGTCGCAGACCGGTTTCGTTTCGACAGGTTACGCGCTGCATGCTTTGTCGCGGCTCTTCCCGGTCGAACCGGCAAAGTACAGCGTCGACGATTTCGCGATGGCTTCCAACGAGACTCTTCCCGAAACAATTGACCGCATTCGTCGTGCCTCAATCCTTGATGAGCCGAACCTGCTGCCGGTGCTGGTCGAGGCGGCACGGCATGAAAGTCCGCTCGTTCGATTCTGGGCCATGATCGGATTGGGTGTCCGGCATTCTGACATCGGTGTGAAACCATTGGTCGCTGGGCTGGGAGATATTGCAAAGCCAGTTCGTGAAGCTGCCCACTGGGGACTTCGGCAAACGCTCATTGATGATCGCGGCTGGGAGGAAACAATGGCAGCCTGCGAGTCGAACGACGATTACGTCCGGGAAGCGGCCGCCAGAACGCTGATCATGCGAGTTGATGGCGTGCTTCCTGGAATGTCGGTTGAGTGGAACGACCTGACGGCTGCCATTGCGAATTCGATGAACGCAGATTCGCATCCGGCAGTTCGAGCGACGGCGATGCGTGCTGCCTGGAACTGGTGGATCTGGAATCCGCCCGTTCGCAAAGACATCAATCTGGCATGGATCGATCTCCTGCAGCGGCCCGAAACGAATGCCCTGGTGGAAAACTCGATCCGCTATCAATCACAGGCTTTGTTCATCGCCAACGGCCACAAAGCTAATTCCAGCAGCACTCATCAGTACAAAGAGCTGGGAGAATTAATTGCGCAGCTGGAAAAGAGGTTGGAATCGCCAGAGCAGGATGAGCCACTGACTGCTCATCGACTCGCGCGGCGTCTCGTCGGAATCGGAGCCACTTATTACAACAACTCAGGCGGTGATGGCGGTCCCGGTCAAATGGGCTATGTCACGAAGGGTGCGTCAGAACTCTTCGGCGAAGCGGCGATGGATTACTTCGGCCAGGTCGAACAGAAATCGGATTACCTGACAGCGACCGGGCCGTTACAGGTCGGTCTGGAAGGCTCCGCGAATGTCACCTTCGACGATCTTCAGCAGAAGTTGATCCAGTACTCATTGGAAGGACCGGAAGATTTACGCCCGATCGCTGCGGCAAGCGTGTCCGATCCTCGGTCGGCTCAGCTTGTCGCCGTTCCTGAGCGAATCGAACCACTGATGCAGCAGGTGCATCGAGGTGCCGACGAGCCGGCTCGCCGACCGCAGTTGTCGGAGCCAATCCTGAAAATGTTTGCCACGATTACCTGGGTGATTCCCGAAAACATCGAGCAGCAACGCGAGGTCTTCGACTATCTCATGATCAAACCGGACAGGTATTTAACCGACGATGAGTTGAAGGCCATTGCCGATGCCGGTGAACGAGGCGGGTTGGAGCGAAGGCAGGAATCCAACTGGTATCTCGTCCGCAAACTGGGAGACGCCATTGGCGCTAATCCTGACCTTCATCGCGACGCCATGATCGAATTTCTGCCGAGTGACTTTTCGCATCCGCAGATTGCTCGCTTCTGGTTACCGAGTGTGGAGTGGTTGCTGACTCATAAAACGACATTGCCGGATGTCGTAACGGGCAAGCTGCCGCCGATCGATCCGCTGGAAGAAATCCGAACGCGAGCGTTGCGACTGTTTCTCGACCAGTTGACAGAGACCGCAGATGAAGACACGCGGAAGGCAGCCGTCACATTGGCTCAGAAGACGGCGCTCCGGCGAAATCCCGAAGTGCTGAACGGGCTTGCGGCGATGCTGAAATTCGAGAAAAGAGAGGATGTGAAAAACGCGGCGAAGAACGTGCTCTCGCAGAATCGTGACAACTTTGTCAAAGAGCTGGCTGAGGCCGTGAAAGAAGAAAAGCCAGCGAAGGTTGAGATCGGCAAGGATGGTCTCCCGCAGGAATTCGTCGACGACTTTGCCTACTTCCGGGATTACGTGACTCCGGAGATGAACCGCGTGCTGCGAGGCGATCAGCGAAGTTGTTTTGCCTGTCATGGCGTCCCCGGTCGAGTGCCTCCGCTCGAGTTGAACCGTCCGGACGATGCCGGTTACCTGCCGGTCGAAAAGCTGCTGGAGAATTACCGGAAACTTCAGAAACGGGTCGACCATAACGATGTTGAGAAGAGCTTTCTGTTACGCAAACCGCTCAACGTGCAAACCGGTCAGGAAGAAGGACACCAGGGCGGGCGACGTTATCAGCCGATGGACTCAGGCTATCTGATACTGCGGAAGTGGGTGCTGAACCAGGCAAAGCATCGAACAAAGCTTGGCGGCTGAGCGGCGGATTGAACTGCGTAAGCCTGTTCCAGCCATATGCTGAACTAAGGGCTTACTGATCCTGTCGGCGTTCCCCTCGGCACTCCCGCGTTGCTTCTGAATTCAGGCGTCCGCCGATAAATTGGAGGCTGATTGATCGCCACTCGGCAACGTCTGACTCCAGAACTGATGAATGGAACGAGCGTGATGACGAGGCACTCTGATCGAACAACCGCGTTGTCTGTGGTTCGACTTGTGATCTTCGCGGCAGCTTGCGCGGGTTTTGCCAGGCAAAGTTCAGCGGAAGACGCGGTCGACTTCAGTCGGGATATTCGGCCGCTGCTCTCAGGAAAATGTTTCGCCTGCCACGGGCCGGATGAAGAAACCCGCGAGGCCGATCTGCGACTCGACTTGCCTGAATCGGCGACCGGCGCAGGCGCGGACAAGGGAGCCATCGTCCCCGGCAAACCTGACCAGAGTGAGTTCGTCCGCCGAATTCTTTCCAACGATCCTGACGAACAAATGCCGCCTCGCTCATCAAACAAGTCGCTCAACGCCGACCAGAAGCAGTTACTGATTCGGTGGATCAAATCCGGGGCGAAGTACGAACGTCACTGGTCGTTCATTCCGCCCGTTCGCTCGCCGCTGCCGAAAGTCGCCGCGGCGGAATGGTCATTCAATGAAATCGATCGGTTCATTCTGGCCCGACTTGAAGCCGCAGGGCTGGCACCGTCGGTCGCCGCCGATTCGCAGACCTTGGTCCGGCGAGTGTTTCTCGACCTGATCGGAATTCCGCCGACGCCGGAAGAAGCGGATCACTGGGTCGCTCGCCTGACTGATCGCGAGGGTCGATTCAGCAACGCCGCGTACGCAGAACTGGTCGACCACCTGCTGGCGTTGCCTCAGTACGGTGAACGCTGGGCTCGACGCTGGCTGGACCTCGCTCGCTACGCCGACACCAACGGCTATGAAAAAGACCGCGACCGTACGATGTGGCCGTATCGTGACTGGGTGATTCGAGCGTTGAATGCGGACATGCCTTTCGATCAGTTTACGATCGAGCAGGTGGCCGGGGACATGCTGCCCAACGCGACGATCGACCAGCGAATCGCGACGGGATTTCATCGCAACACGATGCTCAACGAAGAAGGCGGTATCGATCCGCTGGAATTTCGTTTTTATGCCATGACCGACCGCGTCGCGACGACGGGAACCACCTGGCTGGGACTCACCACCGGCTGCTGCCAGTGCCACACTCACAAGTATGACCCGATCACTCAGCGGGATTACTACGGGCTAATGGCGTTTCTGAACAACGCCGACGAACCCGATCTGAATCTTCCCGATCCCGCTGCCGAGCAACGCTACCAGAAGAATCTCGCAGCGGCTGACCGACTGCTCGCCGAACTGCCACAGCACTGGCCGAGCAAGAACCCCGAAAGCCGCGAGTCAGCCGTTGAAGAAGCGTTTCATGACTGGCTGACCACGGAACGGCAGCAGGCGGTCGACTGGCAGGTGATGCGTCCTTCCGGTCTGAAATCGAACCTTCCACATTTGACCGTTGAGGACGACGGCTCCGTTTTCGCGTCCGGAGACACGACCAAGTTCGACACCTACGAAATCCGCTTCAGCGACGTCCCCGCTGGCGTGACAGCGATTCGACTCGAAGCGCTTCCCGATGACCGGCTGCCGGCACACGGTCCAGGCTCGACTTACTACGAAGGTCGCAAGGGCGATTTCTTCCTCAACGAGTTTGTGCTTTCACTGGACGGCGAACCGGTTCCGATCAAATCGGCTTCTCACAGTTACGCGAAGAATCAGTTCGGCAGTAATCCCGTCGGCGCCCAGTTGACAATCGACGGTGACTTTCAAACCGGATGGTCAGCAGCCGGTCGCCCCGGCGAACGCAGCGTCGCCGTCTATGTACTTGATCAGCCGCTGGCCACTGGCGAGAGCCTTAACCTGAAGATGACGTTCGGTCGTCACTTCGCCAGCTCGTTTGGACGCTTTCGACTTTCGGCAGCCACGACTGACAATGAAGTGCTGGCCAATGATCGTCTCGACGACATCGAGCGTTTGTTGAAACTCCAGGACGATCAACTGAACGACGATCAACGACAGCAGTTGAAACACGAGTTCCTGCTCAACGCACCGCCGCTTGAGAAACACTCAAAAAAGATCCGGGAACTGAGACGACGACCGGCATCCATCGAAGTGCCGGTCCTGTCTGAGCGACCGGTTGAGAATCCTCGCCCTACGTTTCTGCACAACCGAGGTGAGTACCTGCAGCCGAAAGACCGCGTCGAAGCCAGAGTTCCAGCGGCACTCCATGCGTTTCCTGACAACGTCCCGAAGAATCGACTCGAATTCGCCCGGTGGCTGGTTTCACGGGACAACCCACTGACAGCGAGAGTCGTCGTCAATCGTCACTGGGCGGCGTTCTTTGGAACGGGCATGGTGAAAACCCTGGACGACTTCGGGATGCAGGGAGATACGCCGTCACATCCACAATTACTCGACTGGCTGGCTGTTTCGTTCATGGACAACGGCTGGTCGATCAAGCAGCTCCATCGCAAAATCGTACTCAGCTCAACGTATCGTCAAAGTTCGAACGTCGGCCCAACCTTGCCGACGCCGGGGTTCAATGCGAAGTCTGGACTCGCAGCGAAGACGGAATTGTCTCCCACCCACCTGCTGGCCCGTTTTCCGCGAACACGACTTGAGGCGGAAATCATCCGCGACGTCGTCCTGAAATCGGCGGGGCTGTTGTCGTTGAAGCAGGGTGGCCCGCCCGTGCGACCTCCGCAGCCGGATGGCGTCAGCGAAGCGGCTTATGGTCGGCCAGACTGGAAAGCCAGCACCGGCGAAGACCGGCATCGCCGCAGCGTTTACACCTACCAGAAACGCACGGCCCCGTTCGCCATGCTGGCGGCTTTTGATGCTCCCAGTGGCGAAGCCTGTGTGGCGCGGCGCGATGTTTCCAACACGGCGATGCAGGCACTGACGCTGTTGAATGACGAAATGTTTCTGGAAGCCGCCCGGGCTCTGGGAGCATCACTGGCAAAGATGCCGGACAGCGACGTGTCGCGTATCGAGTCAGCCTTTGCACGAGTGCTGACGCGGTCGCCGTCTGAAACCGAAACCGCTCGGCTGCTGAAATTCGTTAAGAATCAGCGTGCACAATCCAGCAGCGAGCATCAAGCTGCACAAGCCACCAATGAAAAATCCGCTGAAATTCATATCTGGACGAACATCTCTCGAGCGTTGTTCAGCCTGGACGAAACGCTGACAAAGAATTGACGCACCCATGAAGAATCAAATGAATCGAGCGGGTACCACTCAACGAGTTCCGACTTCGCGCCTCAACGTCGCTCGCCGCTTCTTTCTTCGCGACTGCGGCTACGGTCTCGGCAAAATGGCGCTGGCCGGCCTGCTGACGAATGGTGCAACGAGAGCCGCCCGCGGAACATCGTCAGCCGCGCCGCTCGCCGTGCGGCAACCTCATTTTCCGTCTTCCGCCAAACGCGTGATCCAGCTTTTTATGGCCGGGGCACCCAGCCAGCTTGAGTTGTTCGATCAGAAGCCGCTGCTCAGCAAGCTGGAAGGCAGCCCGCTGCCGCCGTCCGTGATCGGTGATCAGCGTTATGCGTTTATCCGGTCCGACGCTTCGGTGCTGGGGCCGCGATTCAAATTCCGCAAACATGGCGAAAGCGGCACCGAGCTTTCCGAAGCACTGCCCCACCTGGCGAAAATCGTCGACGACATCTGCCTGGTCCGTTCCGTTCACACCGACCAGTTCAACCACGCTCCCGCTCAACTGTTCTTTAACACGGGATTTGGCCAGCCCGGTCGTCCGAGTCTGGGCTCGTGGGTGCTGTATGGTCTCGGCGCAGAGACCGAGAACCTGCCTGCCTATGTTGTAATGACCAATTCTGGCGGCCTCAGCGGCGGCGCGGCGTTATGGTCCAGCGGATTTCTGCCGACGATTTACACCGGCACTCCATTCCGGAGTCAAGGCGATCCGGTTCTCAATGTTTCCACACCGTTGGGTATCAGCGAGGACCAGCAGCAAGCCACGTACTCGCTTATCAACGACCTGAATCGCGAACGTCTGGGCGTCGTCGGTGATCCGGAAATCGCCACGCGGATGGCATCGTTCGAGATGGCCGCCCGACTACAGACTTCCGCGCCGGAGTTAATGGACCTCAGCAGCGAAACGAAGGCGACGCTCGATCTGTACGGAGTCGATCCCGCAAAACCATCGTTCGCTCGGTCGTGCCTGCTCGCCCGACGGATGATCGAACGCGGTGTGCGATTCGCCAATGTCTATCACAACGGCTGGGATGCTCACAGCAACGTGGAAGGCAACGTCCGCAACAATGCCAAAGCGACGGATCAGGCAACGGCGGCGCTGGTGACTGACCTGAAACAACGAGGCCTGTTGAACGACACACTGATCGTGTGGGGCGGAGAGTTTGGTCGCACGCCGATGGTCGAAACCAATCCTGCGTTAGGACGATCGCTCGGGCGAGACCATCATCCGCAGGCATTTACTGTCTGGATGGCTGGCGGAGGAATTCGACCGGGTATGTCGCTCGGCAAAACCGACGACTTCGGTTTTAACATTGTCGAAGATCCGGTCCACGTTCACGACCTGCAGGCCACGATGCTGCACTGCCTGGGCTTCGACCACGAACGACTCACTTATCACCATGCCGGTCGCGACTTCCGCCTGACTGACGTCCACGGCCAGGTCATCCGACAGATTCTGTCCTGAGTCGATGGTTTTGCGAATCTCGGTACAGAGTCGTCACGTCAGGACTTGCCGGTCGCAGAAGCGGTCGACGTCTGGATCAGCACCATTTCGCGATACTTGCCGTCTCTGGCCATCAGCTCGGCGTGCGTGCCGATTTCCGTAATGCGGCCTTCCTCAATCACGGCGATCCGGTTCGCATGAGTAATCGTGCTGAGCCGATGTGCAATGACGAAACTCGTGCGGTTCTTCATCAACTCCATCAGACCGGCCTGAATCAACCGTTCGCTTTCGGTGTCGAGGTTACTGGTGGCTTCATCCAGAATCAGAATCTTTGGATCAGCCAACACGGCTCGAGCGATCGCGACTCGCTGTCGCTGCCCGCCGCTAAGCCTGACGCCGCGTTCGCCGATGAGTGTCTCATAAGCGTTCGGCAAACTCTCGATGAACTCCCGAATGTTCGCGACTTCGGCGGCGTGCTGAATCTGCTCCAGAGAAGCGTGTTGTCCACCGTAGCCAATGTTGTCCGCGATCGTTCCATCGAACAGGAATACATCCTGCTCGACAATTCCCAACAGTCGACGAAAGCTCTCGATTTCAATCTCTGAAACGTCACGACCATCCAACAGTACCTGTCCCTGAGTCGGAGCGTAGAATCGCGCGACCAGATTTGACAGCGTCGTCTTGCCGGCGCCGCTGGGTCCGACAAACGCGATCGTTTCTCCCGCCATGACGTCCAGCGACACGTCCTTCAATGCGAAGTCGTCCGAGTGCGGATAGCGGAAGCTGACACCTCGCAGCTCGATGTGACCTTTGACGTCTTCCTTTCTGACAACGATCGCATCCGCACTGGACATTTCACGCGGCTCGTCCAGCAGATCGAGAATTCGGTCCAGCCCGGACAGTCCGTTCTGCAACTGCGCCGCACTCTGCGCGAGTTCTGAAACAGGCCCCAGCATCATCAGCAGATAGACGAGAAACATCATCAGATCACCTAGCGTGAGCACGCCGTCGAGCACTCGCCAGCCGCCGTAAACGAGCAGGATGGCACTGGCCAGAGGGATCAGCGTGGACCAGACGACTTCGATCGTGCGAGTCAGCCACCAGGCGTAAAGCTGACGACGTCCCATCAGATGATTGCCGCGCATCACGCGGTTGGTTTCGGTGCGCTGCCGACCAAAAGCCCTGACCACTCGCATTCCGCCGAACGATTCCGTGACGAGGGCGTCGACTTCTTCCCGCTGAGCTCGCACGCCACGATGTTGAGGTCGGATGCGACCGATCCAGGCTTTATGAGTCAGATAGACAATCGGCATGATCACCATCGCACCAAGCAGCAAACGCCAGTCAACCACAGACAGAATGGCCAGCGTACCGACGAGCTGCACGATCGCTCGCCACGGGTTGTAAATCAGTCCGAACAACAGATCGCCAACCGCTTCGGCATCCTGCCGAACGATGCTGGCCGCACCGCCGGACTTCAGTTCCTGCACGCGATGCAGCGGTAGCCGGATGGCATGCTCGAACGTCCGCTTCCGCACGGCCATGCGAATCAGCATCGTGATTCGAGTCGTGTGCCATCGGCCCCAGATGTGAGCCCCCACTTTGAGAAACGACAGCAGCAGCACGCCGACAATCATGCCGACCAGCAGTGTGCGTCGATCGTGAGGCAGCCAATCCGGAAAGTTCTGCGGCAGCGGCTTATCGACCAGCAGGTAGTCGACCACAAACTTCGTCGCTGCCGGAGGAACGAGCGCCAGGCCAGTCGCCAGAGTCGCCGTCACCAGCGACATTGCCACAGCCCGGCGATGAGGGTGCAACAACTTCAGAAAGGAGCCTATCAACTCTCTCCCCGAACGCTCCCTTGCCTGAGGTTGCTTCGTGTGTGGCCCCTCGCCGACGGACTTCGTTTCTTCCTTCGTCCGTTCAAACAACCGGCGACTCGTCTCAAAGCGTCCTGGCATCATGCCTCTCAGTTTGCAAAATCAGGGAACCACATCACGACACCTCGCAAATCTCTTCAGAAACACAGGCTCGTTGTCGCCGCATTATTGCAGAACCACCATCCCGCGCCGACAAGGCACGAAATCTGGTGAACGATCAATCCCGACGCGACGGAAACCTGTGATTCGTGAGAGCTGGTAATGACATGCAGAAGTCGCTGCCGATTACATCTGAGACCGTCAGTCGGTCGAATTCGCCATCCTGAAAGGTGCCGGAAACCTTCTACGAATGATTTCTGACCGAGACCAACGGTAGAATTCGCAACTATGAAAACTACCAGCCAGCCCCTTGTGACACTTCTGCAACATGCCGCTCTGGCGGTCATATTCTGCGCCTTGTGCAGCGACTCGCTCGCGGCGGCGGAACCGAAAAACAGTGTTGCTCGCGTCGAAACCCGCAAGCCGTGGACGACATCCCGCGTGAAAGGCAGCCCCGAGCCGCCGTTACCGTATCGTGCTCAGCGGGTCTTTCCGGAACTCAGCTTCGAACACCCGACGGTGTTGACCAGCGCGCCGTCGACGGATCGGTTATTTGTTGCCGAGCAGAATGGTCGCATCTACTCGATTTCTGATGGGGCAACCAGCAAACAGGCGGACCTGTTTCTTGACGTTCGCGAGTTGGTCGAGGAACTCAACACGAAGCTCGACGCCACCGAACAGGTCGCATTCGGATCGGTCTATGGCCTAACGTTTCACCCTGACTTCGCCACCAACCGCCAGTGCTATGTCTGCTACACCGTCAGGTACAAGCAGTCCAAACGAGGCGTCCACCCTGACGGCACGCGAGTCGTTGAAGTCAAAGTCGACAACAACGATCCACCGAAGGCTCTCGTTGATTCTGAGATCAAGATCATCAGCTGGCGGGTTGGTGGCCACAACGGGGGCTGTATCAAGTTCGGTCCTGACGGGATGCTGTATGTCTCGACGGGTGACGGCGGCGAAGCTTTTCCGCCGGACGGTCTGAACTCCGGGCAGGATGTGACGAACCTGCTCGCAGCCGTCCTGCGAATCAATGTTAACCAGCACGAAGCCGAGCGTACGTACTCGATTCCTGACGACAATCCGTTTGTGAAGCTGGACGGTGCCCGCGGTGAGATCTGGGCGTACGGCATGAGAAACCCGTGGAAGATGAGCTTCGATCGTCAGACGGGCAAGCTGTGGGTAGGGGATGTCGGCTGGGAACTGTGGGAGCTGATCTACCAGGTGAACCCCGGCGACAACTTTGGATGGAGCCTGTTCGAAGGTCACCAGCCAGTTCACACCGAACGCCAGCGCGGGCCGACGCCCATCGTGCCGGCGGTCGTCGAAATTCCACACACCGAAGGAGCGTCCATTACGGGTGGCTTCGTGTACCGAGGCAACCGTCTGCCGGAACTCAAGGGGCAGTACATTTTCGGCGACTGGGAAACGCGTCGGTTCTGGAGCATCTCTGTTGATGGAGAAAATATCGGCGAGCGCAAAGAACTAGTGGAACCCAGCGTTCGTATTGTTGGCTTCGCCGAACGCAACGACGGCGAACTGCTGCTGCTCGACTACGACAGCGGCTCGATCCATGAGCTGGTCAGGAACGACGTCGCGAACACTCAGGCGGCGTTTCCTCGCCGGTTGAGCGAGACGGGACTGTTTCAATCAGTCAGTAGCCATGAACCGGCATCCGGCGTCGTGCCGTTTTCCATTCAGACGCCGCAATGGTCTGACTACGCGACCGCCGAACGCTGGCTCGGGCTGCCGAACGACACTTCGATCGGTCTGCAGAACAGGCCCACCAGCGTTGACGGTTCCATGTTCAAGCGAACGATGGACTTCCCCAACGATGCCGTGCTGATGAAGACGCTGTCGCTGGAAATGGTTGAAGGCGAGCCAGCGTCCGCGAGAAAGGTCGAGACGCAGATTCTGCATTTCAACGGTTACGACTGGCGAGGTTACAGCTATCGCTGGAATACTGAGCAGACCGATGCCGAACTCGTCGAAGCCACTGGCGCCACCGCGTCGTTGAAGATCACCGACGAAAATGCTCCGGGTGGCCAGCGTCATCAGACATGGAAATTTCTATCACGCATGGAGTGTATTCGCTGCCACAACCCGTGGGCCGAATTCTCACTGGCCTTCAATGTCGCGCAACTGAACGGTAGTAATGAACATTTGGAAGCAAATCAGCTTGAGCGTCTCCAACAAATGGGAGTCTTTCACGAGTCGCCGCAGAATCTGAATCCGGACGATCCCTTCGCGATTGCCGAACCTGCTCCGCCACTGCACGAACGACCTCAGCTTGTCGATCCGTTTGATGAAACGATTGATCTTCGCCAACGGGCGAGAGCTTATCTACACGTGAACTGTGCTCATTGCCATCGCTTCAATGGTGGCGGAGCGGCAAAGATCTATCTGCCGTTTGACATGCCAATTCATAAGACTGAAGCCATCGCGACGCGTCCGACGCAGGGCACGTTTGGAATTCATGACGCGATGATCATTGCACCAACCGATCCGTACCGGTCCGTGCTTTACTTCCGGATGGCGAAGTCCGGCCCCGGTCATATGCCGCATCTGGGTTCTCAGTACGTCGATCAACGCGGGCTGTCTCTGATTCACGATTGGATCCATCTGCTTCCATCGGACCTCGACCTGGCGAAGAAAATCGACGAACTGACGGGTCTGGAAGAGTCCGCGACACTTCAGCGCGAACAACGAAACGCAGCGTTCACGCGTTGGACACTCGCCCAGAAGATCGCCGCTCGTGAAATGAGAGAAGTTACCACGCAGGCGGACATGGATGCTGCGGAAAAACAGGCCACGGCGGAAGCTGCTGGACGCGTCACGCAACGGGCTCGCCGGCGGACGCAACTGATCAAGGAGCTGCTCGCAGACCCTCGCGGAGCTGTCGCGCTGGCTCGTGTCCAACGCGAACGACAACTACCGCCTGCAGTAAGTGAGCTGCTGCTCAACATGGCCACACAACACGAAAGCATTGCCGTGCGGGACCTGTTCGAACCGTTCCTGCCTGATGATCAGAAAACCGAACGACTCGGCGATATGATCGACGCCCGCCAGTTGCTGCAACTCGCTGGCGATGCCGCGCGCGGCGAGCGGTTGTTTCTGAAAGGCGAAGGCAGTCAGTGCCGTAACTGCCACCGTGTTGGAAAAGAAGGAAAACAACTCGGCCCGGACCTGACTCAAATCGGTAAGAAACTCGACAAAGCAAAGTTGCTGGAAAGTCTGCTGGAGCCATCGCGAACGATCGATCCCAAATTCGCGACGTGGCTCATCGAAACTGACGAAGGCAAAGTGTTTACGGGCCTGCTCGTCAGCCAGACGGACAAACTCGTCGTGATCCGCGACACGCAGAACAAGGAACACCGCTTTGACACGGCACACATCGAAGGGATTTTTCCACAACGGCAATCGCTGATGCCTGATCGTCAGCTTCGCGACCTGACGGCACAACAGGCTGCCGATCTGCTGGCATGGCTGGCGTCACTGAAGTAATGCGGCGTGTCCCGCAAGCGGCGTGCGCTGCGAGGATCAACTCGTTGAGCGGATCAACGCGACGATCAGGTAACTCAATGATCCAGCAAGCCCGCATCGCGCATGGCGGTCTCCAGCTTCGCCACTTCTTCAGACGGCATTGGAGCGACCGGATTCCGCGGTCGCATTCCTTCGAAACCGAGTAACTTGAGCGACGCTTTCACACCGGCGGCCAGCCACGGAAGCATGATCGAGTCAATCTTCTGAATCTGCTTCTGCAGCGGCCAGGCTTCTTCAAAACGACCTTCCATGCCAAGCTTCAGCAACGAGCGTAAGGCTTCCGGCCAGATGTTCGAGAAGGCGGTCGTGGTGCCGTTACAGCCAATCAACGTCCCTTGCAGAATAATGCTCCCGTTGCAAATCCAGAAACGTTTTTCGGGTGCGACGAGATCGCGTACTCGGGATTCGAATCTTAGATCATGATCGGTCACGTAGCCGAAGACGTTGTCGCTGTTGGTGACCGCGGCCAGCACTTCCGGACTGGCCGCAGGTCGTCCAGCCAGACCGAAACTCGCCGGTTCCGGCTGATGCATCAGTAGCACCGGTACCGGACAGCGAGCGAGTACCTGTTTGAAGTACGACTCGATGGTCGACTCGCCGCGAGGAAACCGGATTCGAACCATCCCGGCGCCGGCTTCCGCGAAGGCCTCAGCTCGTCGCAGAGTTTCAGTAATGGATGGACAATCGATGCCGCCGAGCAGAACCTGCTGCTGGCCAAGCGTCTGTCCAACGGTGCGAGCCGCCGCAAGTTTTTCTGCTTCACTGAGAAACCATTCCTCGCCGGTTTGAGACCCGACCAGAAATCCCTGTGCGGGAGTCTTCAACCAGCGTTCAACGTTCCGGCTCAGCGCGTCATGATCCACCTGGTCCGCTTCATCAAACGGAATGGCGATCGGGATGTTAACAATCGGATCACTGGATGAATCAAACATGAATTCCCTCAGCAGTCAGCGACTATCGTGGTCGTTGCAGTCACACTCGCGGTCGTTGCGAGCTGCGTGGCTTTTCGGTCGTGATGCCCGCGAGTTAAGGATCGCTTTTATCCAGACTCGACGTCCTGTTCACAACCCAGCGGCAACTCGTGTCGCGTTTCAACCAGCCTGCCAACGATCGGAATCGCGAATGAATCCGTCCAGAATCTCAGCGTTTCAGTCCCGCCAAAGAACAGCTGCCGTAGTTCTCCTGATCGGTTTCTTATCGACATCGACCAGCCAACTGCTCGCCGACGATAAGAAACCGGAAAAGGCGGTCGGGTTCTATGATCCCGTTGAACGTCAAATTGAAGGCTGGACCATCGACGTCGATCCACAACTGCTCAATGACGAGAACAGGGAAACTGGCGAACAGGCCATGAAAGCTCTCGCCAATCACCTGCAGCGCATTACCTATATTGTGCCGGAGAAGCAGTTGGCTCAGTTCCGAACGATGCGAATCTGGCTTGAGCTGAACAACCCGGCTCTCGGCAACATGCAGTACCACCCCGGCAAGGATTGGCTCGTCAAAAACGGTCACGATCCGCGACTCGTCAAGCATGTTCACATTCCGCGAGCGAAACACCTCACCGATCGTCACATGTGGGCGAAGCATCCGTACGTCGTGCTGCACGAACTGGCTCACGCGTACCATGATCAGATTCTGGACTTCAACAATCCTGAGGTTCTGGCTGTTTACAAGGCAGCAAAGGAAGCTGGTATCTACGACGAAGTGCTGCTCTACACCGGCAAGAAAGTGCGGCACTACGGCCTGAACAATCAAATGGAATATTTCGCCGAGTCAACGGAAGCGTACTTCTCGGCGTCAACGACTTCTACCCGTTCGTCCGAGCCGAACTGAAAGAACACGACCCGCGCATGTACGAGCAGCTCGAAAAGATCTGGGGCCCGATCAAGTAACAAACAGACAAATTACGAAGCCGGTGGCTGTCGCGCAACCACCGGCTCACGTTTTCGTTTAACTATTTGACATCGCCCGAAGATCAGCCTCTCAGGCTTAGGATCGTGTTCAGAATTTCCAATCAAGTCATTCCCGAGCAAAGTCCTGGTCTCGCGAAGGCGGGGCCGGGAGACCAGCAGACCGGGGAGAACTGGTTTCCCGCCTGCGCGGGAATGACAGAAGTCGCCGTTCTCAATGCATTCGGGAAGTTGTTTCGGACGCGTTCCTTACTTCTTGTCGAGTCTGAAAGCTCCGTCCCAATCGGCGGGCGGGTTGTTGTCGAACTCGGCCATGTGCTGAATCAGAAATTCTTTGGCACCGTCATCGGGCAGCGCGTTGAGTTGCTCAATCGCGGAAGCCCATGCGCCGGACACGACCGCTTCGACGGCCGCCTCAAAACCCGCGATATGTTCGTTGGTCGGAGTACCCGGTATTCCCACAGGCTGAACGAGTTCGGTCACAACCACCGTCGAATCCATCCCTTTCGGTTTGACATGAGCCAGCTTGCGAAGCCGACCTTCTTCCGGCTTGAGAAACTTCCGGCAGAAATTCGCCGACTGTTCGTCGATGCAAATGCTGACGCCGTACTGCTTGGTCATCGTTTCCAGCCGTGCTCCCTGATTCACGACCGGACCAAAAACGCCGACTTTCGCCTGCTTGGGAGTACCGATGTGCCCAGCGATGGCGTTGCCGTGGGCGACGCCGAGGCCGACTGAAAATCCATCGAGCAGCCCGCCGCGATCGTCATCCCCCATGAAGACCCGCTGAATTCCCAGAGCGGCTCGACAAGCGGGAACCGGACCTTCTTCCAGGGCCACTGGCCAGCCCCAGAAGCCCAGAGCCGCGTCTCCCTGAAAGTCGGCGATTGTGCCGTCAGCATCCAGAATTCCGTTGGCCATCACGGACAGTGCTTCTTTCACGCAGGCCAGCAGCATGTGCAGATCGTCTTTGAACTGTTCGGATTTCTTGGAAAATCCGCGAACATCGCAGAACAGCACGGAGATATCCCGCTCCTGCGGCACCAGAGCCAGGTGTGCGTCCTCGCCAATCAGACTTTCGATCACCTTGGGCGAGAAAAACGAACTTAGCTGCGTATGATGCTCCTGCAGCGTTCGGACACTTCGCACGGACGCAATAAACTGCGCCATCAGTTCAGCAAATCGGAGATCACCGCCGAGGTCACTTTCCTCAATGGTGCCTTCCGTAATGCCCGAAACGTAGAGAACCCACCCGCGAGTTGAATCAGACAGAATCGGCGTGCAGAAAGCCCAGTCGAGATCGTCACTGACGGTGAACTGCGGCCCGTCTTCCCCTTCTTCTTCTGTCTCGTCGTTCCATAAATGGACGATACTTTCCTGGCGAGTCAGGGCCGACAGGACCAGACGACGGCTCGGACGAAATCGACCTTCGTAGGCATCTCGCGTCGCCACTCGCATCATCGACGGCTTTTCCGGCAGGACTGCGAATCCAGCGATGGTCGACACTCCATCCGCGTCATCGGGCATGGCCGGCAAATCATATTGCACCACGGCAACAGCGTCCGAAGCAGGAATTCCTTCCATCAGGAGTTCAACCAGTCGCGCAGCAAAGTCCGCATCAGTCCGAGACTCATCCAGGATTGCAGGCAGCAGAGAAAGCAGTTCCATCTGCTGACCGGCGTCGCGAAACTCGAAGTTTTTCAGCTGTTCCCGATTGAAGGCATGCTCATCAACTTCTCCTGGCGACACAGTCTCTTCGCCATCAGCCACGTCGGCCATCGCCTCATCGACGAACGTGAACTCGGTCTGCCCGATGACAAACTTCTGTCCCGAGACGATCACGGCGGACCGCACCGGAATATCCCCCACAACGATGGGGTTCCGAGCCTCTTCGAGGCAGGTAACCTTCAGCGAGGTTCCATCCCACTCGACGTCCGCGTGCTCACGTGAAATCTGTTTATCCCAACCGACGGCCCATCCAGTTCCCGGCTTTCGCCCAATTCGAACAACTTGACCTTTCGTCAGTTCTTGTTCGAATTCACCTTCCTGTGTCAGCCCTTTTGCGAGGAGCTGAGGCATTGTCTGTTCTCCCTGTCAGCGACCAGCACGACGGCCAGCCATTCCCTTGTTCAGACGATCAAACGACTCGAAACATAGACATATGTCATGCGAGCATGATTAACCAGAACGTCCAGACCTTGTAAACTAACCGGTTTACGTGCTGCTGTGAGTTCACTAACACGAAACCATGCCAGGCCCCCGGACTAACTGAAAGACAAACTGTCAGTCGGGTTACGGTTGAGGCGTCAGCGCGCAGGGTGCTGTTTATAGCGGGTCGGCGCGCAAGCGGGAAGCTGTCCGAAACTCAAAGCTGCTCCACACGGCCCACAAGGACAATGACTCGCGCTGATTTGAATCAATGAGGCAAATCTCGAGGTTGTGACACATTGATCTGTCCTGTGCGTAGCAAATCCCTCAAAATCAAAATTGCTTCTATAAATTCTGAATGTTCCGTCAACCCCCTCAACTGACTGGAAGCCAATGTCATCGCAGGACGATCTTCCATGAAAACAGCGACAGATTCATACGTGTGATGAAGCATTCGTCGCACGGAAAACTTTTGTTCGGGCCAGTTATGATGCGTGCTTTTGAAGCTATCTCGTTCCGTCTCCACGACAATTGATGGCCTCGGCTATCGATTCAAAACACCGCTGATAACAGGACCGACGTCCGCATGATCCTTCTTAATTGGTTAAACGCTTTCAGGCATCGCATCCGGCGACGCAAACAGCTTTCTGATTCAGGGCTGGACCGCTCGTCCCGATCGACGCGCAACAGACGTCAGGCGAGACTGACGCGGCATCAGATCGAACAACTCGAAGAGCGGTTGCTACTGACCAGCTTTGTCGAGTCCGGGACGACGCTGATCATTGACCTGGGTGCTTCTGAATCGGTCGATGTCGTCAGCAACGGCTCCAGCTATACGCTGACGTCCAATTTCAACTGGTCAGGATTTGACAGTTTAAATGTCGAAGGTGACGGTACGACAACACTAACTGTCACCTCATTCGGTCTGTCGACATTTGACACGATCACCATTGATGACTCCGGTTCCGCCACTTCTGTCAGCTTCAGCGACAGCAGCTCGAATAACTACGAGGACACGTTCAGCATCCTGCTGGATGACGCGTCGGCTGGTGGAATCACATTTAGCGGTAGTACGGTATTTTCCGGCAGTGCCTCACTTTCAGCGAGCACGACTCAGACGGTCAGCGTGTCGACATCTTCATTGCTTCAGACGCTGGGTGGTGACATCCTTCTTGCCGGATCAACGATCGATGTTAATGGCGCTGTCGATTCAGCATCGAACCTTACCATCGAGCAACCAACGCCAGGACAGTCGCTGACGCTCGACATTGACCCCACCAACGGAATTGTCAACGCTGGCGGCCCTGGCCAGGGAACAATCATCATTGGCAATGTTGAGAACACTGGTGGCGTTACAATTCAAAACGGAAACCTCGTCACCGATGACAATCTCCTCATTGGATCATCCGGGGTTCTGCAAATCGACTCCGGGATCAGCAGCGACCCAGGCAATATCTCTATTGGAATCTCCATTGAAGCATCTGATGTCGTGCTGAACGGGACGTTGTCCGGTAACGGTTCCCTTTCAATTACACCCAGTATTCAAGGAACTTCCATCGGTCTCGGCAGTGGAACAGGTACGTTCTCACTGGACGCAAGCGAGTTGTCCAGAATCGCGGACGGTTTCAGCTCGATCAGGATCGGGGCCGAGGAAGAAGAGTACTTTGAAGACTTCAATGATGGATTGCTCACTGATGAACTGGAAGTAGTGGGGCCGGGTACGGTCAATTTTTCTTCGGGGCAGGCCTTTTTTAATAGTGTCTCTCCGGCCTACCTGAGATCGGTTGATGCGGATCTCAGCCAGTTCAGCTTTATTGCTGAAGCAACGTTTTCACTGGCTAATAACTCTGCTTATTTCGGCCTCGGGGCGGCCATTCCGGATGTTTCCGGAGAACCACTGACTGATCCCCACATCTTCATCCAACTGGATGACAATGGGTCAGTACAGATTTTTGATAACGGGACTTCACAACAGTTGATGACTGGCTTTCCGGTTTTCAACCAGAACCGAATTCGGCTGACCTGGGACGCGGTCACTCAGTCGGCATTGTTTGAAATTGACGTCGACAATTTTGGTTTTGAGTTTGTCCCGGACTTTACATTCAGTGCAGTCGACGGCTCAAACAATGGGTTTACGGATTCGAACTCACGTTTCTTCGTCGGCGGAAGCCTTAGTAGCACGATCGACGACATCAAAGTGGAATTACTTCTGGGCGGCGACGTAGACATTGACGGTGCGCTGTTCCAGGACAACATCAAAGTTTTTGGTTCCTCAATCGCTGTAACCGGCCTCGATGCCGGGATGAATTCAGTGACCCTGACAGCTATTCCCGGTGCGATCACGGATGGTGGAGACTCCGCAACGGACATCATCGCCGGACATCTGTTGCTGGATTCCAATACAGGCGCCGGCCAGTCCGGTGACGAACTCTCCACCGTCGTCAGCAGCCTGTCCGGCCTGGCCGAGGAATCTGGTGGCATTTTCGTCACCAACACAGGTGATCTGACTATCAGTGGCCCTTCAACGCCCGATCCATTCGGAATTAACGGGCTGTCCACCCACAGTGGCCCCATCAGCATCACAACGGATGGAATTCTGCGAGTCTCGACTTTTATCGAAGCTCAGGACGCAGACGTAGAACTGACCGCATCCGGAGACGTCATTAACTCAGGTCAAATCTATACCGACGGTGACGTTATCATCAATGCAGACAGCAATGCGGATGGCTCTGGCAGCTTTATCCAGGAAGCAACACCCGTTCAGACTCCGACAACGTTCTACACAGACTCTCCTTACTTTTCCGAGGCTGATATTCCATCCGGCCTTTACGTTGGGACGTACACATATCTGGAGAACTTTGAGAACGGTACGCTGGACGGCGGCATCATGGCCTCGCCCGGAGGAATCATTCAGTCGCCAGGAAACTCAACCGGCAATGTGGATTCAGTGGATGGCGATGGCCCCGGTGGTCTCGACTCTGATGGGACCGATGGCCACTCGTTCTTTGTTCCCAGTGGATTTGTGACCTTCACGCCGCCGACTCCCGCCACTGCCGTCGGTCTCGTGGTCACAGGAACCGACGGGGCTCAGGTATTCGCACAGGCCTTTGCACCAGGTGGGGCCTTCATCGGCCAGTTTGGACCAATTCCATTCCCGCCCGACGATGGCTCAGTGTTCGGGGACCGATTTATCGGTATTTCATTTGGTGGCGGGATTGAATCGATTTCTGTTTTCACTGACTCTGGTTCACTGGAAGTGGACCATGTGCAGTACGGAAATGGTCAGATCGCTCTGACTGTACCAACGATTGACGCGCAACTCGGAAATATTCTGATCACGGCCGCCGACGTCGAACTGACGGCAGGAACACTCACAGTCGGCAATTCATACGGTGTCCCTGGCATGTATGAAATCGGTGTTCCCGGCATGACCGAAGGCGGGATTGTCTCGTTCACTCCCTCGCAAACAGACGCACCGATCAGCCTCGGATCGATACCTGTCGTATCTGGTGATTTCTCGTTGACCGAAATTGAGTTAAATACAATTACTGCGTCAGACCGTGTCATCGTGGGAAATCCGAATTCCGGCGATGTTACATTCACATCTACAATCGCTCCGGTCAGCGTTGAGTCGTACCAATTAGGCAGCATCGGCTTTGACACGCTCGAAATTCGCACCGGCGGAAAGGTTGAATCGACGACCAGCGGCGAAAACGCGTTTACCGGAAACGCCTTGGGAATCAGCGCAGCTGACGGCATCGGAACGACCGGGCCGCTGGAGATCTCCGCCAGCCACTTCGCCGCATCAACAACTGTTGGCGGGATCCACGTCTCGAACGCCGGTCCTTTGAGTGTTACAACGATTGGCAATGCCAGCGGGCTGACTGCAACTACTGGCGATATTGAAGTGAGTTCGGGCGGTTCACTCACTGTCTATGAAGCGGTCACGTCAGGCGGAGGAAATGTCGTCCTCGGAGCCGCTGGCAACGTGATTCTGGAAGGCGAGAATGCCGACGTCACCACCAATGGCGGCGACTTCACGGTGAACGCCGATAGCGATGCCGATGGTTTCGGCGCGTTTATCCAGCGGGCAACTACCAGTCTGGAACCGATCACCTTCTCCCCGGACACACCTTACCTGTCGCAGGCAGACATACCGGCAGGCCTGTACCTGGGCGGTCAACCGACCATTCTGGAAGATTTCGAAGACGGCATGCTGGATTCACGCATTATTGCCTCGCCTGAAGGAACGATTCAGTCGCCAGGCATGTCAACCGGAGCGGTGGATTCCGTTGACGGAGACACGCCTGGAAGTCCGGGAGTCGGAACAGACGGAAAGTCATATTATATTGCCGGTGGTGGTGTCTCATTCTTCCCAACTGAAACGTCGACAGCTGCCGGGATCGTTATCACGGGAACTGCAGCCACAAACGTCTATTTCACAATCTATGGCGAGCAGGAGTTTTATAGCTCATTTGGCCCGGTCAGTTTTGCAGGAGAAGACGGTCCCGTGACTGGAGACCGGTTCTTCGGTATCTCTTCGCCCGTTGCAATTTCTGAGATTTACATCTACACGGAAAACGGTCCCCTGGAAGTGGACCACGTCCAGTTTGGAACTGCGGCACCGCCTCAACCGCCCCAGATCCAGACGGATGGTGGTGATGTTTCCATCACAGCGGCTGACATCGAACTGACGGCTGCCATTAGCGCCGGAGCGGGCCAGGTGAGCTTCGCACAGTCTCAGCCGGATGCGAAAATCTACCTTGGACCTTCCCCGATTCCGCCAGGCCTGTTCGTGCCGGAACTCAATCTCAGCAGTTTCACCGGCACCGATGGATTCACACTGAACGGCATCAACTCGAATGATCGGTCTGGCAGATCCGTCAGCAATGCAGGCGACGTGAACGGTGATGGTTTCGATGACTTCATCATTGGTGCTTATCGTGCCGACCCGGGCGGCAACAGTGGCGCTGGTCAAAGCTACGTCGTCTTCGGCGGAACATCGCTGACCGCAGGAGGATCGCTCAATCTTAGTGATCTTAACGGTAGCAATGGATTTACGATCAACGGCAGCGCAGCCTTCGAATACTCAGGAGTATCCGTCAGCAGAGCTGGTGACTTCAACCATGACGGCATCGATGACTTGCTGATCGGCTCCCAGACAAACGGAACGAGTTTTATTATCTATGGAAAAGACACAAACAGTGTCGGTCCGTTCTCCTCCACAATTGAATTGAGCAGCCTGAATGCCAGCACTGGTCTTCGAATCAATGGTGCCTCCCCAGCCGATTACGCTGGGAGGTCCCTGGCGTCAGCGGGGGACATCAACGGCGACGGAATTGACGACGTGATCATTGGAGCATACCGCGCGCGAACGGGTAACTATAACTACACAACCGGTGCCAGTTACGTCGTGTTCGGCTTCGACAGCACCATGAGTCAGACTCGAGGCACTAATGGAATTTTAAACCTCAGCGATCTCACTGCCTCAGAGGGCTTCGTTATCAACGGTGTCAATGCCTATGACTACTCTGGCAAATCTGTCAGCAGTGCCGGAGACATCAATGGAGATCTCATCGACGACATCATCATCGGCGCACCTCGCGCGACAACTAACAGCTATTACTCCAACGGAGCCAGCTACGTCGTCTTTGGGAACACGAATATCGGCGCTAGTGGATCGCTGAATCTCAGCGACCTCGATGGCACGAATGGTTTTGTCGTCACGGGGTCCAACCAGTTCAGCTACTTCGGAAGTTCAGTCAGCTCGGCGGGGGACATGAACGGCGACGGATTCGATGACCTGATTATCGGCGCTCCTTACGCCTACTCAACGGACGTCCGAAGTCCGTACAGAAATTACAACCAGGCCGGGCAGAGCTATGTCATCTTCGGTAACAGCGCCGTCGGCACTGGAGGGTTACTGAGTGCCAGTGCCCTGAACGGGACCAACGGATTCCTCATCAATGGCGTCGATGGAAACGACTTCTCAGGAACTTCCGTCAGCAACGCCGGAGACGTCAACGGAGACGGATTTGATGATGTTCTGATTGGGGCACAAGGAGCCGGACCTGGACCGTACGACTACAATCGGATCGGTCAGGTCTATCTGATTTTTGGAAACTCCGCCGTGGGCGCCGGAGGCACGCTGAATCTTAACGACCTGGACGGCGGTCTGGGTGTCATCCTGAACGGGATTGACGATAACGACTACGCCGGCACCTCGGTCAGCAATGCCGGTGATGTGAATGGCGACGGATTCGATGATTTCCTCGTTGGAGCACCCGGCGCCTATATCAACAGCAACTACGCTGCGGGTGAGTCCTATATCATCTTCGGCTCAGAGCGACTCAGTCGATTCTCATTGACAGATGCCGAACTGGACCTCGTCAATTCAACAACGGGCATCATCGTTGGTAACGCCGCCGCGGGCGATGTGACTTTCACTGAAGCCATCAGCCCCGCCAACACAGATACGCTGACAATCGTCACAGGCGGTTCAGTCACAGACACTGGCAGCTTGCCAGTCTTCATAGGTGGCAACCTTGCGATCAGTGCGGCGAACGGTATCGGGGGTAACGATCCACTCGATATCCAGGCGGGCACACTGGCCGCCGTCAATTCCACATCAGGAGACATCTGGATTGTCAACTCCGGATCATTGGAACTGGGGACGATCAGAGGGCTGGAGGGAATTACAAACACTGGAAGCAATCCACTCCCATTATCTCCATTGACGAATCCTGTCAATCGCCTTGATGTGAACGACGATGGCTCTGTGACGATGCTTGACCGAATACTCGTCGATAACGCCATCGGCAACGTTGACAGCGGTGGAAACTTTGTTGACGTCGATGGTGACGGCATCTTCACATTCAATGATGCTCAACTCGTGCAGGACTTCCTCAATTCAGGCGGCGCCAGCGGGATTCCCACCGAAGCGCCAGCAGGGATTGAAATCTCAACGGACAATAACGTCCTGATTACAGCTCCGGTCATGACCTCGGGCGGAAGCATCGCTCTGGTTGCCGATAACGACATCGCGCAGACTGCAGTAGGGTCGGTGTCCGTCGTCGGGGCAGGAGTGATCAACTACTTTGCAGCGCACGATCTCACTGTTGTCGGCACAATCATGACAGGAAACGCTGGCGTCATTGCGGATGTCGGAAACCAGGCAGAGATCAGCAATGTCATCAGTGGTAATGGCGAATTAAGAAAGCAGGGTAACGGCACGCTCTTACTGACAGCGGCCAATACATTCACCGGCGAGACCAATGTTTTCAGTGGTACTCTTCTGGTGGATGGTTCGCTTGCAGCCGCCAGCTCCGTCTTTGTTGACTCAGGTGCATTCATCGGTGGTCGAGGCTCTGTTGCTGGTCCTTTAACCGTCAATGGGACCGTCGCACCGGGAAACAGTCCAGGCGTTCTGAACACAGGCGACTTCACGTTCGGTGACAACTCGACTTTTGAAGTGGAACTCGGCGGAACGATGCCGGGCAATGGCACAACCAACCACGATCAGCTCAATGTGACCGGCATGGTCGCCATCGGAAATACTGTCGCACTGGATGTCATCCTGTTCAACGGTTTCGTACCTGCGTCGGGCAACACATTCACGATTATTAACAATGACAGTACCGACCCGATCACAGACACGTTTAACGGTCTCGCTGAAGGTGCCGTATTCATCATCGGGAGCACGACCTTTCAGATTTCGTACGCGGGTGGTACCGACAACAACGACGTTGTCCTGACCGCAGTCGCACCAGAAACAACGATCGAGATCGTCAACGGCAACCTGGTGGTGACAAATGCCAATGGCGGCACGTCAAATGACAATCTGACGTTCACCGCCGACGGCATGAATCTCACGATCACCGATAACAACGGTGGTTTCATTGATCTGTTGGGAGAAACACTCGATGGCGGCACGGGTGACTTTACTTCGTCAGTCACGATTGCGCTGTCCACGTTTACTGATGGCACGCTCGATATCAACACGCTGGGCGGTGATGACACCATCAACATCGGCACGCTGACACTATTGAAGGATCAGAGTCTTGATGTCGATGGCGGCACGGGCCGTGACACCATTAACGTGACTGGGGCATTGGCAGCCTCGGGAACCGGCTCCGTCAGTCTGAATGTCTCGCGCAACATTCTGGTCGATATCGGCGCAAGTATCGCCACGACTGACGGCAACATTGCACTGAGTGCCAATGCGGCGGGAACGACATTCGGTGATTTTCATGGCCTTGAACTTGCTGGACCAATCACAACTGTCGATGGAAATATTTCATTGATTGGCAAAAGTGGGAATGGCTCACTGGACAGTGACGGAGTCCGTATCAGTAATGTCACCATTGCTTCCACAGGAACCAATGCCGGAACAGTGAGTATTACCGGAGAGAGCCTGGCAGCAACGGGTAACGGTCTGCGGATGGATGGTATTGGCACGATCTCGTCTGCTTATGCAGACATCGACATCCAGGCCTCGTCTCTCAATGACCACGGCCTGAACATGGGCGGCTTTGCCGATCTGATCGAATCGACCGGCACTGGTCCGAATGCCGCGACGATCACGATCAACGCGAGCTCACAGGCAACCGGCTCTAAAGTCGGCATCCGTATGGATACAGGACATATCACCTCCGTTGATGGGAACGTTGTCATCACCGCCAGCACTAATGGTCTGGCGGGACTCCTCATCAACAATGGGTCGTCCATCACATCCACCGGCACCACAACTGATGCGGCGACCCTTCTCATTCAAGGCACCAGTACAGCCAGGTTCGGAGTCATTCTTCAATCCAGTTCCTACATTGAATCAGTGGCCGGCGACATCAACGTTATCGGACAGGGTGGATCGACAATTGGTCCGGGCGTCAGACTCGATACCGCACGCATCACGTCTACCGGAACCGGGCCCAATGCGGCCAATATTACAATCAGCGGCAGCAGCGTGGGTGATGGCGTGTCTATTGCTGGTGCCACATCCAGCGTCTCGTCGATCGATGGCGACATCACGATCTTCGGCGACAGCAGCCAAAGTAACGGGATCGATCTGGCATTTTCAGCCATCATTGAAGCAACTGGCGACGGCAACATCGCATTCAATGCGAACACGCTGCAACTTGATACGGGTATTCAAGGGTCGAGAACGCTGGCGATTAATCCGCTGACACCCGGCACGTCCATCGGCATCGGCAATGGTGCCGCGGGAACACTCAACCTCAGCACCGCAGAGCTGGCCAATATCCAGAACGGCTTCAACTTCATCAGCATTGGTGACGGCAACAACGGAACAATCACCGTGAATGAGGTGACATTCAACGATCCAGTCTCGATCACCGGGCCGGAAATCTTCGTAAATGGTCAGATCAGCGGTTTAGACAACGCCTCCGTCACCCTGCACGGCGCCTTCGCCACGACTCATCTGAACGCCGACATCGTCACCAACGGGAACGATATCTTTATCGACGACAGCGTGATCCTGAGAACCGATGTCTCGCTCAACACAACCAGTGGCGCCGCTACAGGTGCCAGCGTGACCGTCGCCGGTGATGTCAACAGCAACGGCACGGCTCGCACGCTTAATATCAACGCAGGCACTGACGGACTGGTTTCTCTCAACGCTGTTGGCAACGTATCTCCGCTCAACGCGCTGCAGATTCGCAGTGCGGACGTCAATCTGGCGGGCAACATGACAGCCAATCTGATCGATCTGGCCCCGGCTGATCCGACAGCACCGATCAATCTGGGAATGGGCGGCTTCGCGATCTCCAGGGATGAGATCAGCCGCATGGCCACGCCGACGCTGCTTATTGGAGACGCGGCGACCACCGGTGACATCACGCTGAACGATCCCGTCGTGGGTACTTTCCAGGTTTCCGGCATTGGCAACCTGACACTTCAGACGAATGGCAGCTTCAATCTTGAGCAGGATTTTCAGACTGCTGGAACTCTTAACGTTAACGCCGGCAGCGCTTCGCTCGACGGAAGCATCACGACAGACGGAGACTTCAACGTCGATCTTTCCGGCGGCACCGGCACACTGGTCGGCAACACGTTCCTGACCAGTGCCGGCACCATCAATCTCGATAACGCCATTGTCATAGTGAACGGGTATCAGTTCGTTGTGGGCTCCGGAGGCCAACTTACGATTGGAGCGGGCACGACCATTAACAACGCCGATAGCGATGGCACCGGGATCATCGAC
>JABMPE010000282.1 GCA_013203845.1 Rhodopirellula sp.
AACGCGATCACAACGGGCGCTTCAGCGACGGGCACGATCCTCGACGACGACGCCATTCGAGTTACGGTCGCTGTCGCACCTGCGACCGTCGGTGAAGAAAGTGGCTTGGCTCTGATCTATACGTTCACTGCAACTTCCGCTCCGGCGAGTAACGTCACGCTCAGTTTTGACGTTTCTGGGACCGCCACATTCCCTGATGACTACACCGTCTCCGGGGCAGCAACGTTCAATGCGACATCAGGTACAGTTGTGTTGATGGCCGGAATGACCTCTGCGGAAGTTCAAATCACGCCCGTTAACGACACTCTTATTGAAGGTACACTTGCACTTCCGGACGAGACGGTGATTCTGACGCTTGTTGACAACAGTATCGAGTACAACCTCGACCCACCAACTTCCGCAACGGGCAATATCACGGATGATGAATCCATTGCTTTAGCGTCAGTCATCGACCTGAACGACGGAGTTGACGACAACGTCGAATTGATTATTGACGCCGGTTCGTACGTGGTTCGCAGTACAAGCGATCCAATGACTGAGTTTTTCCGGCGTCCGGTCGGCTCCGTGGCGTCGATTACAATCAATGGGGGTGACAACGACAGTGACACCATTTCGATCAACTTCGTCAACGGTAACCCGATTCCACCCGTGAATCCTCTGATCACGCCTTCCGGTGGCGTCACGATCAACGGCGGAGCAGCTGGTCATGACACACTGACGCTGGACAATGTCGGAATGACCTTTGCCACGCACACTTACGACTACACCAATGCCAACGATGGAGTCATTACGCTGAATGATGGCTCGGACGATACGACGATCAACTTCACGGGGCTTGAGCCAATTACAAACGACGGCACGGCAACGGACATCATCTTTAATTTGCCGGCAACTAACGACGACGCGTCGCTGGAGGATACTGGAACGACTTCCGACGGCTTAATGAACCTCGTTAGCAACAATGGCACGTTTGAAGCCACAACATTTGTCGTGCCGACGTCATCATTGACGATTAATGCTGGCGAGGGGGACGACACCGTTACTTTCAGCTCGGCTGATGACGGACTGGTGCCGAACGATTCGACAAATGTGAACTCGCAGTCCGTCATTATCAACGGCGATGCAGGAAGTGACATTCTGATTGGCTCGGACCTGAACGATGTCATGAATGGTGGAGCCGGGGCCGACGTTCTCAACGGTCGGTCTGGCAATGATACGCTCGCCGGAGACGCCGACAATGACACACTGTTGGGTGGCGGCGGTGACGACAATCTCTCTGGCGGCGACGGTGACGACCGCGTCAAAGGTCAGGGGGGTACTGATACTGTGGGCGGTGGAGCGGGGAACGACACCATCGAAGGAGGCGCAGGCGACTCAGCACTTCGTGAAGAAGGCAACGTTGATCTGACGATCCGGACCAGCGGTGGAACAATCGTACTTGAAGGCTTGGGTACGGACATCATTACCGGAAACTTCACGACGGTTGAACTGATTGGTGGATCATCCGGCAACCGACTGGACGCCTCGGGCTACGCCGGCAATGTGACGCTTAATGGCGCTGGTGGTGACGACACGCTGATCGGGACAGCCAACGCCGATAGCCTCATCGGAGGTTCTGGTACGGACCGTGCTGTTCTGCGAGTTCGCGGCAATGTTGAAGTCACCGACCTCGGAGTGTTTGGCCCTGGAGGCGACTTCCTGGATAGTGTCGAAGCTCTGCAGATCGAGATCGACGATCCAACCGGTGCCCGTGTTGATGCTTCAGCGTACACACTCGGACGCGTCACCATTATTGGAGGAGACGGGCGTGATACGATCATCGGAACACGGTTTAACGACTTCCTGAATGGTCGCGGTGGCAGCGATCAAATCTTCGGTGGTGACGGCAACGACCGTCTGCTCGGCGGCGGAAGCAACGATCTGTTAGTTGGCGGCAACGGTCGCGATACGATCCTGGGCAACTCGGGCATCGATACCATCAGTGGTGGCGAAGGTAACGACCGAATCGTTGGCGGTAACCAGACGACGGTGCTTCGCGAGGAAAACTTCGCGGGTGACATTACGGTTGCCAGCAGCGGGCTGGAGTTAACCCTTTCGGGACTTGGCAACGACACTCTGCTGGGAAGTTACAGCAGCGTCGAGTTGACCGGCGACGATGGTCCAAACCGCATTGATGCGTCTGGTGTCAACTTTGCCGTCACGCTGAAGGGCGGAGGTGGAGATGACACGCTGCTTGGCGGCAGCAAGGGTGACTCGCTCGATGGTGGTGACGGTATTGACCAGATTCAGCAAACCGTCGATTTGGAGCAGGTTCTGACTGACACGCTTGTGACTGGTCGAGGAGCCGACACGCTCAGCAGCATCGAAGAAGCTGTACTGATCGGCGGAGAACAAGGCACCAACATTAATGCCAGTGCCTTTACAGGCAATGTAACCCTCATTGGCAATGGCGGTGGTGACACGTTGACTGGTGGATCAGGCAACGATCTGATCGACGGTGGCGACGGCGACGACAAACTCTTCGGACTGATCGGCAATGACACGATGGATGGGGCTGCTGGAAACGACAGCCTTGTTGGTGGGGCCGGAAACGATGTTCTGCTCGGTGGAGCTGCCAACGACACCTTGTTTGGCGATGCTGGCAATGACTCAATTCTTGGTGAAGCCGGAGCCGACATTGTCAATGGTGGAGCCGGAACCAACACGGTGACGGGAGCGGGCAACGGCGAGTCCGTCGATGCTGGTGACGTGGTTTCCATCGGAGACGCGGGAACAATCGACAACGCCCTGGCATTCGACTTTGATACGCTCATCGCATCGATCTAGTAGGAAATTCGCCGCGTGTTTCGCAGCAGAATTGCAATGGACAAGGCCCGGTCGATCGCTACGATCCGGGCCTTGTTCTTTGGCGGATTTCATGCCGATACGGCAAAGCAGAAACGGTCACCCTTCAATTTCTGAAGATTGATCAACGGTCGAGTATTTTCAAAGTCCTGTTGATCACAACGCGCTTCCAGCCCGCACGCGGCTGGTCATTAAGAATGGCGAATGAAAAACTGCGGCGAATGATTATCGTCGAAGCCGCCCGAATGATGTATGAACGTCGCGAGACCGAGTACTTTCGTGCCAAGATGAAGGCAGGCAAAAGGCTCTGCCACGGCTGGGTAAAGCCGTCAGACATCCCCAGCAATGCCGAGATTCGCGACGAAATCCAGCGGATGGCCTGGCTCTTTGAGGGGAACTCCCGCTTCGACAAACTTCGCGACATGCGGATGCAGGCGCTGCGGATGATGCACCTGCTCAAGCACTGCAAGCCAAAAATTATCGGCAGCACGCTGACCGGCCATGTGCGGCAGGGATCAGACATTGACATCCATTGCTTCGTGTCAAGCACCGACGCTGTCACCGCGACACTCGATCTGGAATGTCTGGAGTACGACCTGGAATTCAAACAGGTTCGTAAGAACGGTGAAGAGCGAGTCTTTACCCACATTCATGTGCGGGAACAGTACCCGATTGAGCTGACGCTTTATCCGTCCGACAAGGCGAGCTACGTCTTCAAAAGTTCGATCACCGGAAAGGCAATGGAACGCGCAACGCTGTCGGAATACGAAGCCTTCCTGCGTAACGAGTATCCCGACATCGATCTCGTGGCGGAACTGGAATCGGCAGAGGATTCAATCGATCGTTTTCAGGTCTACCGTTCTCTGTTGCTGCCGCTGGATGGCTACGAACAGTCGAAAAAGTATCATCCCGAAGGCGACGTGCTATATCACAGTCTGCAGGTCTTTGAACTGGCTCGCGACGAACTTCCTTACGATGAAGAGTTTCTGCTGGCCGCACTGCTGCACGATGTCGGCAAGGGCGTTGATTCGAGTGATCATGTTGCCGCCGGTCTGGAAGCACTGGACGGTCATATTTCGGAGCGAACGGCCTGGTTCATCGAGCATCACATGGAAGCTCATCTGGTGCGGAATCGGACAATCGGTCATCGAGCACACAAGCGTCTGAAGGAATCACAGGACTATGAAGAGCTGATGATTCTCGAAGGTTGTGATCACAACGGTCGTCAGCCCGGTGCCCTGGTGTGTGAACTCGATGAGGCTCTGGACTACATTCGCGATCTGGCTCGGCAGTATGGATAGTCGGACTGCCTGCTGACTCGTTTTTCAGAAGAAATTTCATTCCTGAATCTCAACTGTCTTTAAATCTCATCTGTCGGTCAGAATCTGACAGGACAACACGCAGGATGGATCAATGAGCGAACGATACCCGCTGAACTGGGAACTGGATTCCCTGTATCCGCATCCGGAGTCTGCCGAGTTTCGTACGATCGTCGAGCAGCTTAAGTCAGTGTTGTCGAGACTTGCAGAAACGTCAGATCGCTTGCCGGCTATCGATCCTGCCGCTGCAACCGTGTCTGCATGGAGCGTGTTTCTGAATCAACATGCGGACGCGTATGCAGAGTTCTCAGCCATCAACGCGTTCATTGGCTGTCACGCCGCAGCTGATGCGGCAAACAAAACGTACCAGCGTTTCGAAGGCGAATTGTCCGCGTTAAGCCCGTTGAAGTCTCAGATTGCCACCAACATTGAGTTCGCCTTTCAAACCGCCAGTGATGAGACATTCGTGAGGTTCATTGCCGCTGAACCTTTTCTTCAGGAAAACGCCTACTTCCTGGAACTCTGCCGCCGATGTGCGAATCTGCGGTTGCCAAAAGAGCAGGAACTTCTGGCTGCGGAACTGGATGTCGATGGCCTGCACGCGTGGGGCCGCGTCTACGACCGTCTGTCAGGTGGCCTCCGTATCGCGATTCAGGAACGAGGAGAAATCGTCGAGCGATCTCCTGGACAAGTGCAGTTCGACATGCCGCAGCGGCCTGTCCGCGAAAACAACTTCTACGCGGCCGACAAAGCATGGGCGAGTCTTTCTGATTCATGTGCCGAAGCGATCAACCATATCGCTGGCAGCAGACTGTCGAAGTATCGCCGACTGGGTGTAGATCATCTGGCCGCGCCGCTCCATCAGAATCACATGACGCGGGAAACTCTGGACACGATGTGGAGCACTGTGACAACACGAAAGTGCTGCGTCGCCGACTACCTGAAGAAGAAGGCCGAGCTGCTCGGTGTCGAGCGGCTGTCGTGGTTCGATCAGCAAGCTCCATTACCAC
Organism: Rhodopirellula sp.; assembly: GCA_013203845.1. Taxonomy (GTDB): domain Bacteria; phylum Planctomycetota; class Planctomycetia; order Planctomycetales; family Planctomycetaceae; genus JABMPE01. The sequence goes on from JABMPE010000282.1 coordinate 5,174, forward strand.
TGCAAAGTGGTATCGGAAATTCGGAACTGTCTTACGACGAAGCGTGTGTACTCACCATCAACGCGTTCTCAGAATTCAGCCCGGAACTGGGCAACTTCGCCCGCATGGCGATAACTGAAAAGTGGATCGAGGTTGAAGATCGACCGGGCAAGCGTCAGGGAGGCTTCTGCACCGACATGCCGACTCGCAAGCAGTCGCGAATTTTCATGACGTTTACGCGGAGCAACGACAGTATGTCGACGCTCGCTCATGAACTTGGCCACGCGTACCACACATGGGTGTTGCGAGACCAGCCAGTCTTTCATCGCGACTATCCGATGAATCTTGCCGAAACGGCATCGACGTTTGCAGAATCCGTCCTCGCTGAAAGTCGCCTGTCGGCAGCATCGAGTCGTCAGGAGAAGCTTGAGATTCTCGATGGCATGCTGAGCGACTCCGTTTCCTTCCTGATGAATATCCACGCGAGGTTCATCTTTGAAGACCGCTTCCACCAGGAGCGAGCGGCCGGAGAAGTCTCCGTCACCAGGCTCGGAGAACTCATGAAAGCTGCTCAGCAGGAAGCTTACTGCGACGCTCTGGCTGAAGACGGATGGAATCCGAACTTCTGGATTTCAAAGCTCCACTTCTACATCACCGACTGGCCGTTCTACAACTTTCCCTACACGTTCGGTTATTTACTGTCTCTCGGCACTTACTCACTGGCAAAAGACGCGGTGGACTTCCCGCGGCAGTTTCGCGACTTCCTCATCGCGACCGGTTGCCAGGATACCGAAGCGGCAGTTGAGTCGTCGTTCGGCTACGACCTTCGTCAGCCTGAATTCTGGAATCGCAGCCTCGATATCATTGAACAGAGGGTGCAGAAATTCCTGGAACTTGCCGATTGAAACGTCCGCCAGAATTGGAAGACATCCTGCTGACCGGACACTTGCACGTCGTTCGTCATCGGCAAGCAGCTCGGTCAGGAGAGCCTGTACCAGACCGCTGGTGACCGGCGAACTCGTCAGATCGACGCTGCGGAACCTGTTCGCCGTGCAACCCGCGACCATTTGAAGAGCGTGCAATTTCCCATCGTGATAACTGTTTCCGAAAGCACGAAGCCGGCTTTCCGGATACCCGCTGCTGACGAGTAGTTAAAGGCGGAACAACCGATGTGGAGCGTGGAGAACTCGCCAGTGTCCGGGCGAGTCGTTGTCGTTGCAATGTAACGCAACGCCCAGGGATACAACCCGTTCCCACGGTAGTCGGAGCGTGTGAAACAATGGGAAATGATTCCGGATCGATGGTTCTCGTCGGCCTTCATCTGCCCGTACCAGCAGACGCTGGCAAGTTCACCATTGTCGGCTCTCACGATCAGACATGTCTGCCCGCGCGCGAAGCGACGGACAAAACCGTCTTCTTCGCCGTAGTTCCGAAGATACGCAACGTCCAATTCGGACAACTGGTCCATTCCGGTCAGGGTTTCCGGAATGAAACCTGGCAGCTTTGCGGGCTCGTCATCAACCGCTGCCGAGTGCAGTATGAATTCATTGTTGACCACTAATCCACAACGCTCAAGAAACACGACGAAGACAATGTACTTCAACGTGCGTCCCACACCGTTTCGGCGAAACCTGGTCAGAATTCTGCTGAGAACCGACGTCATCCATTTCCCTGATCAGTGACGTTTTCCATCAGCAACCACCGAGCGCGAAACTTCGAGCGACTGGATATCGCTCGGCTATGAAGTCGGACCAGACCCGGCATTTTCTTTAACCGATAACTGAGTCGAAAACGACCCAGCGGAATGTAAGCAGTACACAGACCAGGCACATCCACCACGTGGCATCCTGAATCTGTTGCCGTTGCCGCCAGGCATAGAGAATCCCGCAACCCAGCCCGGTGGCGATGACCTTCAGCGCGACAAGCTGGAGCGGTGACTGGATGAAACCTGCCGCCAGCGGATTGACTTCCCGCATCGCCCCCGCCTGACCGGCAAGAATTGTCCACGCCAGATCAATGGCAGACATGGCGAGCATCAGCAGTAAAGCAATCTCGACGCACCGAGTGACCTCGGGTGCGTAGTCCGGACGCTGTTCAGCGACGATGCTTTTGGCTGTCCACTTCAGCACGTGTCCGAGTGCAATGACTCCGACGAGCATCCCGGCCAAAGTCAGTGGATACGAGAAGGTTTCCATCCTCGTAATGGCGGCGGAGCGTTGAATTCCTTCCTGCTCGACCGCCTGAATGCGGTCAATGTATGCCTGAAGTCGATCTCGAAGTTCTCCGACAGGCGGTGTACTGCCCAGCAGCTGACGCCAGGCTTCGAACCGTGTCTCATCCTCGGAAAGTCGAACAAACTCCTCGATCTGCCGTGGTGAACGATCAGCACTCAGCATGGCGTCGCAGAATATAAAGACGTCTCCTCCCAGCATCAGATGACGGAGCGGCCCCTCTGCATTTGCCACGACGATTCGACTATCCTGGAGCGTTTCGGTGAGACGCATTGCTGCCTGCCGCGCAGATCGGGGTTGCGCCAATTCTTCGGTTGGATCTTCCTCGGATTCCTCACGCCGCTTTCGTTTCCGATTTTCCGGGTTTGAACGTTGGTCGGAAACCCTGGCAATGACCTTGAAGCAGGTCAGGCCGTTCACCGTGACTCGGTTTCCTGAGGCTTGAATAATATACGGCGGCTGGACAAATTGACCGTCAATAAACAGAACTCCCTCATTGACGGTCTGCTCGAACAGCGGTGTCGACCTGGCTGGAACACGCGAGTCGACCGCATCCTGGGCCTCAAGCCGTGAGGTCTGGTCTCCCATCAAAACCACCAGAACGGCCAGAACCATTCCTGTGGTGCAACGGGAAAAAGGGAAGACGGAGGGAGTTTGCATCGCGGCGTCATCTCTCAGCGAGGTCCATCCAGGCAGGGCATCATCGAACTCATCGCAGGTCTGTTGGACCGAATCAGTTGAATTGCCTGAACCGCAAGGGTGGATAGGAAAGGATTTCCAGAGTGATGTCAGGTGGGGACTCTGTGATGGCATTAACTCATGATGAGTTACAATGTCTCAGATACGGAGAATCGACGTCGTAAATCCACACCCTGAATTCCCCGATCTCGACATTTGGTTTCGGCTCCTCGGACGCAGCCACGTTCCTGGGGCACGAACTGAGGAAAATCCGAGGGAAACTTAAACAGATCGCGGGCAACAGTACGTTTGGTACCCGTCGCAGACAGAAACGCATCGAAAAGTATTCATCTGAACTCACGACTGACATAGTCCCCAATGGGCATTCTATGTCGTTGTCTGTCACTTTGGGCAAGATCGACGAAACGTCGGTCGGGCAGCGGGCGAAGCCTGAAACAGGCGAAAAACCAACGAAAAAAGCCTCATTGCCGGGTTTCGGCAATGAGGCTTTGAAGCGACCCCGACGGGACTTGAACCCGCAACCTCCGGATCGACAGTCCGGCGACGATGAGTTTCAACCGGTTTCACTGTCACTGGTTACGGAAACCGGCGAGCCAGTTTCCCCCTGTGTTTCCCCTATCGGCAGGGTATCAGAGACTGTTGTAGCCACTCCGAACCGTCCGGCGCAAGGCGACTTCGCGGCGGCGTTGACGATGATTGCGGCGTTGCCGCTGAGCGATGACGAGAAGGCCGAAGCCGTGCGGCGGTTGCTGTCTGCAAGGGCCTGACGGCGTCTGACGTGCATTTCCGGCGGGTCCTTCTGACCATCACGGGTTGCACCGCGATCAGCACTGCGCGGTTCCTGCTTCTGTGGAGAATAAAAAAGTACCCCCCTCCTCCACTCATTCCGCTGTGGCGAGCGTTTGAACAGGCCGGATTCGCGGCGGTATGATGCCGATTCGGGTTGCTGGCCTGAGGTTCGAAACTCTGCCGGCTGAAACGGAACGAACGTCGCCACGGTTATTGCCTTTCAGTGGTGGCGCTCGGTCCGGCCCGCTCAGAAAGGCAGGCTGCGATGGATGAAGTGACGCTGCGCGAACAACGCGAATTGCGTGATACCGTTGGCGACTGGCTCAATAAGCTGACAGACGACGAATGGAAACCGTTTACCGTTACGGAAACTGGTTACCGCCCATTTACAGCCAACGATGAAGCACTCAGCAAGCTGATTGGCGGCGATGGGTGTGTTGAAATGCGGTTCGGTGTTTGCGTCTACGATGCTGAGTGTCCCGACAACGAAGAACGGTCGCTGGTCATCTGGCTGGAAGGAACCGGCCTGGGTTTTCAATCGCTTCACAACATTCGAGAGCGTGTCCGGCCGCAATGGTTGAACGCCTTTCAAACCGACGGTCACTGTCACGGCTCTCCGACGGTCAAGCACGAAGATGACTATTCCGTTGTGCTGGAACCTGACGTGTGGCTGAAACTGACCAATAAGGGTGTCAAAGCAAAGCAGGCGATACTCAATGGCGATGTTGAGACAACTCTGAAGCGAATCTGCCGACATGGCGAGTTTGCCAACGAACCTGAAGCCGAACGCCGTTTGAATGTCTTGCCAACCGAGCCGGCGTCAGACGCTACTGAATTGCCATCGGTGCCGAACCACAGCGAC
>JABMPE010000283.1 GCA_013203845.1 Rhodopirellula sp.
CGGAAGTCTCTGCCAGCGTAACGATACGTTAACTTTTCGTTGTCAAAGCCGAGCAGCTTCAGCATCGTCGCGTTCAGATCTTGGACGTGGACTTTGTCTTCAACCGCCTTAAAGCCGAACTCGTCCGTCGCTCCGTGAACGTGTCCACCCTTGACGCCGCCGCCGGCCATCCACGTCGTGAAGCCCCAGTGGTTGTGATCTCGACCGTTGATCTTACCGGCGTTTGAGCCTTTCTTCGGCAGTTCGACGACCGGCGTTCTGCCGAACTCGCCGCCGCAGATCACCAGCGTGTCTTCCAGCAGGCCTCGTTCCTTCAGGTCCTTCAGTAACGCACCGATTGCCTGGTCGCATTGCTTTGCCAGTCGACGATGATTCTTCTCAATGTCGTCGTGGTTGTCCCACGGCTGGCCGGCTCCGTGCCAGAGCTGCACCATGCGCACGCCGCGTTCGATCAGCCGCCGCGCAATCAGAATCTGTCGAGCCTGCACGCCGGGACCGTAGGCTTCCTGAATGTGCTTTGGTTCTCGTGAAACATCGAAGGCGTCTTCCGCGTCGCGCTGCATGCGGTACGAAAGTTCGAACGACTGAATGCGGGATTCAAGCTGCGGGTCGTGGCCCCGCTGTTCCAGATGCTGCCGGTTGAACTGCTGCAGTAGATCAAGCTGTCGTCGCTGATTCGTCCGGGAGACGGAACCGTTGCGGATGTTGGCGATCAGCTTTTCGAGTTCCGTATTGTTCGTGTCGAGGTGAGTTCCCTGGTAAACGCCGGGCAGAAATCCCGCCTGCCAGTTCTGGGATTCCTGAATGGGATAGCCGCCAGGACACATCGCGATGAAACCGGGCAGATTCTGGTTTTCGCTGCCGAGTCCGTAGGTCAGCCACGATCCGACGCTTGGTCGCACCTGCCGGGCGTCTCCGCAGTTCATCAGCAACAGCGATGGTTCGTGATTCGGCACGTCCGCATGCATCGACCGCACGATGCACATGTCGTCAATCGATTGAGCGGTGTGGTGAAACAGCTCGCTGACTTCGATGCCGCTTTCGCCGTACTTCCGAAATCTGAACGGCGATCCGAAAGCCGCACCGGTCGGACGCTCTGTTTTCAGGTTCGGAATCGGCAGCTCTTTCCCGTTCCATTTCGTTAATTCGGGCTTTGGATCGAACGTGTCGACGTGCGAGCAGCCTCCGTTTAAGAAGATGTGGATAACGCGCTTCGCCTTCGCCGGAAATTGCGGCTGCTTCGGAGCCAGCGGATTGAGCGGCCCCTGATCGGCGCGAGCTTCCGAAGACAACAGGCCGCTGTCATTCAACAGGCTCGCCAGCCCGAGCGAGCCGAATCCAAGCCCGCTGCGCGACAGCAACTCGCGGCGACTGACTGGTGAGAAGTTGCAGTTCATGGTTGAGCGATCCAGGAGGGAGGGATCAGGCGGGCGTCTCAGTTATCAGTTAAGATTTCTCAGTCGAGATTCTTGTGCGTGCCGTCGCAGCGAGGCTGGTTGCCCGTGTGTTTGCAGGCACACAAATGAGCGTCTTCGTCTGTCTCTGCGATAAAGACGTTGGGGACAAACGACGTCCCTTTGTGCTTGCCGTCGCAGAACGGTTGTCCTGCGGAGAGTCCACACGTGCAGAACGCGTACTTCTTTCCGGCTTCCAGCGAGACTTTGATGGGAGCTCTGCCAGCGATCGTTGGCTTGTCGGACATGTTCGTTCCTTAGGGTAGTGACTGGTACGAAAAACAGATGCGTGCTGCTGGAATCTCCACCACGACCGAGGCATTCTGCGGGGAATCCATTCCGATCGCGAGTGACCGGAAATTTTCTCCAGCGATTGTTGAGCTGCTCAGTCGTTGAAGTCTGACAGGTCAGCTCCCAGTCGGTCGGCCAGTTCGTTGATTTGCCGCCATGTTTCATCGGGAATCGAAACACCTTCAGCCCGACGTTGAGCATCACGGCGGAGTTCGATTTCTCCCGGCAGCAGAATTTCTTCAACACCCGGCAGTCTGCGGCAACTCTTCAGCGACTCGACGTAAGTTTCCATCAGAGCGTCGTATTCGGCACGGTCGATGAACTGCTTGACATCGACAAAGTACATCCAGACGCCGTTGGCACCTCGCGGCAGGTCGGTTCGGCAGATGCCGCTCCCGGACAGCATCCCGCTGAAGACGTCGATCATCATCGACATGCCTGAGCCTTTGAATCCAAGCGGGCCTCCGAGCGGCAGCAGCGCGCCGCCATCGTAGAACTTCTGCGGGTCGGTGGTCGGGTTGCCCTCGACATCAATGATCCAGCCTTCGGGAACCTGATCGCCTTTCTGCAGAGCGACTCGCACTTTGCCTTCGGCAGACGCACTCGTGGTCATATCGAGAACCAGCGATGAATTTCTCCACGGAGCGGACATGGAAATCGGGTTAGTACCGAGCTTTCGTTCGATGCCGCCGAACGGGGCGACGCCGCCAGGACCGGGAGCGTTGACCGCCATCGTGGTGGTGCAACCTTGCTCGGCCGCCTTCTTCGAGTACGAGCCCAGTCGACCGACATGGTTGCAGTTACGAATCATGACCGTTGCCGTGCCGACGTTTCGAGCCAGCTCGACTCCGCGTTCCACGGCGAGATTCGCGGCCACCTGTCCGAAATTGAAATTGGCATCCAGAATCGTGAACGAGCCTCCGGAACGCACGGTTTCGACTTTCGCCCCGAGCCGCACGAAACCGTCATCGATCATCTGCATGTACTGCATGAGTCGCATCACACCGTGACTGTCGTGGCCTACCGCGTTTGCCTCAGCAAGTTCTTTGGCCACGATTTCCGCATCGGCGGTCGGAACTCCGGCAGCATTGAGGATTTGAAGTGATAACGCCTGAAGATCGGGAACAGAAAACGTCGGCATAGCAGATCGGCTCCAAGTGGTGAGCAGCCAGTTGGCTGTTTGAAAGTTGGCGGGAAAACGCACTCGTGGGCAGGACTTCCGTGACGAGAATACGTGCCCGAGGGTTGCTGAGCCAGTATCGCGCCATTGGCTCGCGAACGACGGAGAGACCATTTGCCAGTAATTCCGGTGGTTTTCCGACGAGACGCGGTCGACCGCAGGCTTCGCAATCGTTGTAATTGTTACATTCGGACCACCGAAGCAAATCCTGTCGCTGTCGACGTTTGCAGCCTCAGACAAGAAGTTGACACTCATTTCGAGCCGGCACTACAGTCCCGCTGCGTTGGCACGAAGCAGCGTGTGAATGCGTGCGGACGGAAAGCGTCAGGGAGGACGCCATGAACAGGATTGTTCGATTATTTTTTCATTCGATGGCGGTCGGGTTTCTGGCCGGATGTTTGCCATCACCCATGCAGTCATCAGTTGGCCCGGTTCCGACGGTTCAATCCGTCGTCCCACAGCCAGCTTTTCGACCAACTCCACCTGTTGCGGTTCAAAACCCGTGGAAGCCCGACGCAGCGCCGCGAAACTGGCGTCACATCGTGCTTCACCACACGGCGTCATCTGCCGGTTCTGTTGAAAGCATTCACGAAGCCCACATTGCTCGTGGTTGGGATGGAATTGGTTATCACTTTCTCATTGGGAATGGGAATGGGATGGGTGACGGAGAAATTCAATCAACTTATCGCTGGCGAGAGCAGGTTCATGGTGCTCACGCCAAAAGCCCCAATAACGAATACAACGAGCACGGCATCGGCATTTGCCTGATCGGGAACTTTGAGGAAACAACACCCTCAGACGCTCAGATGGCCAGTGTTAAACGCCTGGTCGGAGTTCTCAAGTACGAATACCAACTGACTGACGCTCAGGTGGTTGCTCATCGAGACGTCAAAGCAACAGCTTGTCCCGGGAAGAATTTTCCCATCGGAGAAATCAGTCGAAGTTCGGTGTTTCCAGTTCTCGCAGGTCAGTTCGGAACCTACTTTACAGAACAGCCGACCGCGTTTCAGATCGTGACAGTTGAACGGAGCAACTTGCGATGAGGCATTCCAGAAATCAATTGCCGCCACAGTCTCGTGATCTTCGCAAGCCATCACGGCAGGCCGCCGACTACTCACCGTCTGAGCCGACTGAACAGCGGGCGGCTGCGGCTGCGCCTGAGCCACACCGTGATGTTCAATTCTGGCAGGTCAACGACTTCGCCGCCGGAACGATTCCCGAAAGCTACGAGCCGCGCTACGCGTACCCGCTCGTCGTCTGGCTGAACGGTCGAGACTGCTGCGTGGACGAATCGCTCAACCACATCGCCACGATGAGCCCTCAGAATTATCTGGGTGTCGCTGTCGACGAATGCCTGTTTCATCTGCCGGATGCTGATCAGCATAATTTCGACATGCCCGTTGAGTTTCTGAAACGGCTGGTTGATGTTGAAAACCGGGTGGTGAACGCAGTTCGCTCGGTGCGGCAGGTTCTCAATGTTCACACCGAGCGGATTTTCCTGGCCGGAGTGGGTGATGCTGCGTCAGTCGCGCTGCTGCTGGCGATGCATCAGCCCGAGTGGTTTGCAGGCTGTATCGCTTTCGGTGGAACGTTCCCGCCAGCGGCGAAACTCCTAGCCAACAGGGCCGAACTTACCGGCAAAAAATTCTTTCTCGGCGCACCAGCCGGACGATCCGCATGGCAGACGTCAGGCAGCGTTCGCAACAGTGCGCGTCAACTGGTTGCGGTTGGAGCAGATGTTTCCGTCTCGGTGAACGCATCTGAAACCGAATCTCTGGTAAACCACCGCATTCTGCGGGAAGTTGACCAGTGGATCGTTTCGGGCATCCTTGCCAACGCGTGATAAGACGGCAAAACTGCTGCGTGCAAAGCACTCTCGATCGAAGACGTCGAGTCTGCTCGCTTCATCGCGGTTGCTATCCTGGAATCCCAGCCCCGTGATCAACTACCCGCGCGAGATGCGTTCGCGTGGTTCTCAATTTCTTTCAGACGACGTCAGGAATCCGCCGTGCGCTGGAGCCAAACGCTTATCCCAACTCTCAAGGAAATTCCGTCAGACGCCGAAGTTCCTTCGCACCAGTTGATGCTTCGAGCCGGCCTGATCAAGCAGCTGATGGCCGGAGCGTATTCTTACCTGCCGCTGGGTTATCGGGCTCTTCGCAAGGCGGAAGCGATCGTCCGGGAAGAAATGGAGCGTGCTGGCGCGATCGAAATTCACATGCCGGCGCTGCAGCCGATCGACCTGTTCGAACGAACGGGACGGCGGGAAGCATTTGGCAACGTGCTGATCAACTTCGAAGTGAAGCGTGGAGACCGCAAGGTCCACATGGCTCTGGGACCGACTCACGAGGAAGTCGTCACCGACCTGGTTTCGAAAATCGTGACGACCTACAAGCAGCTGCCGTTCACGCTGTTCCAGATTCAGACAAAGTTCCGCAACGAAGAGCGGCCACGTTTTGGTGTTCTGCGAACCAGCGAATTCCTGATGAAAGACGCTTACAGCTTCAGCACGAGCGTCGAGCAGCTCGACGAAGCCTACGACGCCATGTACGCCGCGTATTGTCGAATCTTTGCACGATGTGGACTTGAGTACCTGCCGGTCGAAGCTGAAAGCGGTCCGATCGGTGGCGACGCGTCGCACGAGTTCATGGTTCCAGCCGGCAACGGCGAAGACGAGATTGTCCGATGTCCGAAGTGTTCTTACGCGGCGAATCTCGAACGAGCCGATACCGGACGAGTGGTCGGGGCCATCGCGCAATCGGAATCGTGCAGTGAGCTGACAAAGGTCGACACGCCGGGTGCCACAACGATCGAACAGGTCAGCAAAATGCTTGGCTGCGAACCTCAGCAGTTGATCAAAACGCTGATCTACCAGGTCGACGACAAACCGGTCGCCGTGCTGATTCGAGGCGATCACGAAGCCAACGAAGGCAAGATTCGCCGGGCGCTCGGTGCAACCAGTGTCGAACTGGCTGACGACGCGACCGTTCTGGCTGTCACTGGTGCGCCGACTGGCTTTGCAGGTCCGGTTGGCATCAAGTGCGACATTATCGCCGACCACGACGTTGCTCAGATTGTCGACGCAGTTACCGGCGGCAACGAGGCGGACAAACATTACACGGGCGTGAATGTCGGCCGCGATTACGAACTCTCGACAACTTTTGATCTGCGGAACGCCAGCAGCGGTGACGCCTGTCCGAAATGCGACGGCACGCTCGAAATTGTGAACGGCATCGAAGTCGGACACGTCTTCAAGCTGGGGACGAAGTATTCCGAATCGCTCGATGCCAACTACATCGACGAAAAAGAAAAGAAGCATCCCATCATCATGGGCTGCTACGGAATCGGCGTGAACCGGATTGTTGCGTCGCTGTGCGAAACGTGTTTCGATGAAAACGGTCTGGTCTGGCCACTGTCGATTGCTCCTTATGAACTGCTCATCGTCCCGTTGAACGTCGAGGACGAAGAAGTCATGAGCGTTGCGAACCGTTGTTACGACGAACTGAAGGCGGCGGGTGTGGATGTACTGATGGACGATCGAGCTGCACGTCCGGGGTTCAAGTTCAAAGATGCCGACCTGATCGGCATCCCGTTGCGAATGGTCATCGGCGGCAAGGGCCTGAAAGAGGGCAACGTCGAAGTAAAGTGGCGAACCGGAAGCGACGGCCCGGAACTGGTTCCGGTTGAGAACGCCGTCTCAGGAATTCTTGAACGACTGGCCGAGCGACGTAAGACGGAAGCAGCCTGCGTTCCGGGATAGGCCCTCGTCTTTCACCAGTCGTTCCTTGCTTGTCGGAAATGCCCTGATACGATCGACCGAGCGAGGCGGTTGAGGCCGCGACTCGTATTTTGAGTGATTCACGAGGAGTTCTGGCGATGCCGCTCTACGTTTACCAGGTGATTCGCGACGATGGACAGCCGGGCGAGCGTTTCGAAATCATGCAGGGAATTCGAGATGCCGCGCTGACGGAGCATCCGGAAACCGGCGAGCCGATCAAACGGGTTGTCGTCGCTCCCTTCGTGGCGGGCAGTCATTCTCAAACGGCGATCGAGCGGAAGCTGAAGGATCCCAACCAGCTCGAAAACATGGGCTTCACGCGGTACGAAAAG
>JABMPE010000284.1 GCA_013203845.1 Rhodopirellula sp.
GAGTGGCGGTGGCCAGCGTTTCCTGAAGTCAATGTCAACTCCCGCCACCCGGTGATGGCGGTCGTTAGCGGACAAAGTGCCCCGTGACCGAGACTGTCGCCAATTCGCTCTACGAACGAGGATTTGCATTCCTTCCAAAACATGCGGCGGAGATTGACGCTTCAGTTGCGATTCGACAAATCGGAAGTGTCATTAAACTTGCGGGCTTTGACACATTGCAAACTCTAAGCCCGAAACTGCAGAACGAGGCGACACCCAATACCTACAGCGGCAACTTTGGACTCGACGATTTTCCATTTCATTCAGACTTGGCCCATTGGGCAAGACCTCCCCGTTATTTAGCTCTTCGCTGCATCAACGGTGGAATTGCCACATATACCCAATTGATTGATTCATCGAACATTGTGGACCTAATTGGTGAGGTGGAGTTACGCCGAACGCTTGTAATGCCCCGGCGACCTCAGTCAGGGCGCAAGCAACTACTGCGACTACTTGAACGATTCGATGGTGCCTTTTGGGCTTTCAGATGGGATCCTCTCTTTCTATCTGCGACGGAAGAATGCGCAGAAGTGCTTAAACAAGTTGCGCTTTGTATTGCAGGGCTAAACCCGCACCGGTGTCTGTTGAGCGAGTCGGGCGATACACTGGTAGTCGACAACTGGCGAATGCTGCATGGTAGGTCGCGAGTGGCAGATAGCGATGTGAATCGGGTCATTGTACGAGCTTACCTGGAGGATATAAGGTGACAGGGCCAACACCCGCTGCAATGCCAGCAACTCTAGTACACGCATGGTCGCATGAGGCGCTCTTCAGTAAAGCACAAAGATTTGTGCAGCAAATGTACGCTCACCCTGCAGACGACTGGCGCTTTGGCTTATGGTCGGCGTTTGCACTTGAATTACTCGCCCGTGCATCGCTCGCCAAGATCAGTCCATGCCTACTCGCGGATTCAAAAGATTGGAACAATATATACTTCGCATTGGGATTTTCTCCCACTGCTAAGAAATTCGTTCCTCGCTCGATTGATGTTTCTGCAGCATTTGCGCGCCTTCGGGAAATCCTTCCAGCATTTACCCCAGAACTCGAAGGGTTCTCAGTCCTCCACATGGCAAAGCGCAATGAGGACGTTCACACGGGACTACTGCCGTTTGATTCGGTTGCGCCCACAACATGGCTACCGACTTTCTACGACGTTTGCAACGTCCTGATGACATCACTTGGTGAGTCACTCGAATTGTTGCTTGGCTCCGAACAAGCAACGACAGCGATGCAAATGATCTCTGCTCGCAAAGATGATGCTGCAAAGAGTGTGCTGAAATCTGTTGCTGCACACAAAACCGTTTGGGAAGCAAAATCGACCGAAGAGAAAGAACGATTGACGCGACAGGCCTCAGTCTGGGCCGCTCGCCATGACGGGCATCGGGCCATTTGCCCTTCCTGCGGTAGTGATTCGATATTGACCGGCGCACCGATTGCTGCACCTCTACGCAGTCTTGATGGTGATACTATTGTGGAAATGCAACAATACCTTCCAGCTAGATTTGAATGTCTAGCCTGCAAACTGAAGATTTCCGGGCTGGCTCAACTTGCGGCCACAGGACTGGACTCAACATACAAGGCAACATATACCTACGACGCGATGGAATATTACGCGCCTGATGACCCATTCGACGGCTACGAGCCTGACAACAATGAACCGTAATGTCCGCTAACAAAAAAATGCACGCGAGTTGCGGGTCGCGCGTTTCCTGATGGTAAGTCACTTGGCCGCAACCGCGTGATTTTAGTCGTTAGCTGGCAACTTTAAACGGAGCCCACTGTGGGACTATTCGATCGTTTCAAGAAAGCGAAGCCGAAGCAGGGCACTTCCGAGCGTCCTCTCGACGACGAAATGCTCAACAATATTCGCGGTTGTGCGAAGGACTGCGCGATCGAGCTCGAACTCGACACATCAGCGCTTTCGCCGAACGAATTGGTCCAAGCTGTGAACGACCATCTGCGCGACTGGCAGAAAAAGTCGCTTCCCGCACCGGATAGCCCTTTCAAACAAGAGCCGTTGATTCTCGGGAGCCTGTGGGCGGAACAACTCGTTGCCACATTGAGCTGGGAATGGGTGATGGTCGTGTTTCATGAACACGGCGATTCCGAAGCGGTCGCCGTCGTGTCGCCAAATCGCGAAATGATGATTTGCCCGTTTCATTTTGTGTTTGGGTGTATGGCAAACCATGCCCCCGTCACGATCCTCCTCTCCTACAATATGCTGGTGGATGGTTCAGGAATTCCTCAACTTCCACCAAATGGCTACGAGAATGTCATGGACAAAGTCCAGCACATTGTTCCCCCATCGTGAGAAGAATCACCAGCTAACCGGTGCAGCGGAGCGACGGTTGACGCTGCATTGGAATTGAAGTCAACGGCCGCCGCCCGCTGACCTTGAGCGTTCTGACACAAGGTGCTTACTGAATCCGGCATGACATGAAATCGAAGGTCTACATAGAAACTACGGTCGTCAGCTACCTGACCGCGTGGCCCTCACGTGACGTCGTGATCGCTGGTTACCAACAAACGACACGCGAATGGTGGCGTGATGCCGCCAGTCGGTTTGACCTTGTCGCCTCGCAGCTGGTCTTGCAAGAAGCGGGTGCTGGTGACCCGGCTGCGGCCAAGGATCGTCTTGCTGCCCTCGGTTCAGTGACTCTGCTTGACGCGACAGAAGAGGCTGCGGAGCTTGCGGAACAACTGCTCGCCTCTGGTGCCATTCCCGCCAAGGCTGCCGAAGACGCTGGCCATATTGCGATTGCAGTGACGAACGGAGTCGAGTATCTGGTAACATGGAATTGTCGGCATATTGCCAACGCGACAATGCGCTCGCACATCGAGCGTATTTGCCGAAATGCTGGATACGAACCTACAATTATCTGTACACCCGACGAGCTAATGGAACCTGGAGATGAAATCGCCAACGACTGACCCGATTGTTGTTGAAGTCCGCACTGTTCGGGACCGACATGCAGCTCAATTCGACTATGACATTCGCTCGATCTTCAAAGACCTTCAAGATCAGCAGGTAGCATCTGGTAGCAAGTTCGTTCGGTTTCCTGCACGCCCTGTATCAACATCCGCGAACAAGAGTGGCAGAACCACAGTGGATTAGAAACTCGCGGAGCCGAGTTCTAACTTATGTTCAAGAAGCCCGGGTCGGTGATTCGGGCTGTTTTCATGCGCGGAGTGTTCGTCACGAGCGCTGGTGAGTCGCGTGATGATGGTGGCGTCGTTTCGCACGTCGGGAGGTCGCGGTAGAACCGGACGCGGCGCGACGGAGTTCCCGGTCAGCGCGGAGCGGGAGCGGGCTCGCTGCTGACGGTTTTCAGATACGAGTCACGTGACGCTGGCGAATGTCGTCCGGCGCGGTGCTGGCGGGAGACCTGGCTCCGGACTGACGGGACGCGTGATTCAGTGGTGGCGGCGGATGCGGTGGAAGCGTTCGAAGATCAGCCGGCTGCTCTGAGAGTTGATCAAGTTCAAGTCACCGTAGGGCCGGTTCCTACCGGCCAATGGCTTTTTGCTCTGGCCGGTAGGAACCGGCCCTACTTCACTGGGTGAGTCGATTCCTGGTCAGACGCTAGTTCTTGTTTAGCATTACGAATCAAATTGGCAAAGCAGTCTTTGACGGTTCGCAGATGCGGCATGGCCGCAGCGGCGAAGAATGTGCAGCCTACAAAACTGGCCAACGTTGCTGCAGTGACAAACACGGGGAGTAACATCGGAGAAAGCGACAGGAGCAGGGTTTGGTGACTGACATGAATGCAGAACACAGCGAGAAAGAAGTAACCGAGCGCGATTGCATGTTTCTGCACGGTGGTCTCCTGTTTGCTGCAGAACTTGTATTTCTGTGGCCGTGGCCTGATTCAAAACTCGCTGGCTGCAACCGTGTCCGTTTTACCGTCTGGCCATCGATCAGTATTCGTCAAGGGCAGTGAAATTACGGCCATAGGGATTGGCTGTCAGTCACTGCCATTGCTCTTCGCACGCGAGTCGTTCTGGTTCATCCGGATGCGGCCTGATTCAATAAACTCGGGTCGGTACCACACGGTAAGTGTGGAACGCCGAATTACTCCTGAAATGCGACGGGTAATGAGAACAGGCAACGGGTCATTCAACCTCGAAGTCTGGCCATGATGAAAGACTCTGACGAACACGAAAATCGGATGCCAGAATCGCAGTCACGCCTGAATCAGGGATCTCGATACTTTCGTCCGTGAGGTGTCTGAGATTGCCCGGCTCCAGTTGGCTCAGTAGCATAAAGTTCCCTTGATTTGCTGCGGCTCTCCTACCTTATATCCTCCCGCCTTGTTTGTGAGCGACCTGGATGGCATCCAATGACCTGAGATCTCCAGGAACAATCGGCAGCACCGCCCTGCGTCGATGGTGTCTGTCTGCAACGACTCTGTTTGTGATGCTGCCGATGGCTCCGGTCGCATGTGCAGCGACCGGGCTGGCGGTCACGCCCTCGGAAGTTGTTCTGCATAGCGGGTTCGCGCATCAGCAGTTGCTCGTGGATGCAGACGGGCGTGATGTCACGCGCGACGTTGCGTTCCGCAGTCTGCGCCCGGATGTCATCACGATCGATGCGAAGGGTCACGTGACTCCGCTCGCTGACGGGGAGACCGAGATCGCGATCGAATTCGGAGGCGAGACGAAGATAGTGACTGTTCGCGTCACCGGAATGGCGACTGGACGCCCGGTCGATTTCGTGACGGACATTGTCCCCATTCTCAGCCGGTCCGGTTGCAACTCGGGTGGTTGTCATGGCAAGGCTGGCGGACAGAACGGCTTTCAGTTGTCGCTGTTCGGATTTGATAACGACTTCGATTATGACGCGATCGCGAAAGAGGGACGCGGTCGACGCCTCTTTGCCTCGTCGACCGGTCGCAGCATGTTGCTGGCAAAAGCCACGGGACGGAGCCCGCATGGAGGTGGCTCACGATTCAGCATCGACAGCGAATCCGCTCAGTTGATCGAACGCTGGATCGAACTCGGTGCTCCGGCGTCGTCTGCCGACTCGCCGCGGGTTGTGAAACTGCACGTTACTCCGACAGATCGCGTGCTCAATCGCGATGGACGTCAGCAACTGGCTGTCACCGCCGAGTACAGCGACGGATCGCGCCGCGACGTCACGCGGCAGGCCGAGTTCTCCAGCAATCTGGACCCTGTCGCGGGCGTCGATGAGGACGGCCTGGTGACGGCCACCGGGCAAAGTGGAGAGGCAGCGATCATGGTCCGCTATGTTGGGCACGTCGCCGTGTTTCAGGCAATTGTCCCGCACGGACAGAGCCTTGAATCGATTCCGGATTTCACACCGGAAAACTATGTCGATGAACTGGCGGCAGCGAAGTGGATGAAGCTCGGACTGCAGCCATCGCCGCTCAGTGACGATGTAACGTTTTTACGGCGCGTCACGATCGATCTGTGCGGTCGCTTACCGACGGTTGAAGAGACCGTCGCGTTTACCGAAGACAAATCCGGTAGCAAGCGACGGGAAGCCATCGACCGACTGCTCGACTCACCGGATTATCCGGCGTACTTCGCGTTGCGGTGGGGAGCGATTCTGCGGAACTCGCGACTGGCTGGAGCGGACCAGGCGTCGTACGCGTTTCACAACTGGATCAAGGACATGATCGCCCGCAACCGCCCGTACGACGAGTTCGTCCGCGGCGTTGTCGCTGCCGCCGGGGAATGGCAGGACGCTCCGGCCATCAACTGGTACTGGCAGACACGCGACGACCAGTTGCATTCGGTCACGGCCGACACAGCTCAGGTGTTTCTCGGCATTCGGCTGCAGTGTGCCCGGTGTCATCACCATCCGTACGAACGCTGGGGCCAGGAAGACTATTACGGACTTGCTGGCTTCTTTACACGGCTGGGCCGCAAGAGCTTTGGTCAACCGCCGCCTTATTTCGCGTCATCAAAGGTCACGACGGGCGAGAAGAATCCGCTCACCGGAAAGGTGCCTGAACCGAAGTTTCTGGATGGGGATTATGGAGAATTCACTCCGGAAGACGATCCGCGGCATGCACTCGTCGACTGGATGGCTCAGCCGGACAACCCGTTCTTTGCACGCGTGCTTGTCAACC
The DNA here is from genome assembly GCA_013203845.1 of Rhodopirellula sp. Taxonomy (GTDB): domain Bacteria; phylum Planctomycetota; class Planctomycetia; order Planctomycetales; family Planctomycetaceae; genus JABMPE01. Next base: position 6,135 of record JABMPE010000284.1, read on the forward strand.
GGTTGTGGGGACACTTCATGGGCCGTGGGCTTGTGAACGAAGTCGACGACATGCGGGAAAGCAATCCGCCGTCCAACCCGCAACTGCTCGACGCGCTGGCGCAGGATTTCATCAAACACAAATTCGACGTCCGACATATTGTCCGCACTCTGGTCAGCAGCCGTGTGTATCAGTTGTCGTCGGAACCGACCGAACACAACAAAGACGACCGCCAGAACTTTGCGAGGTTTTACGCGCGGCGTCTGATCGCTGAAGTTCTGCTGGATGCTGTCGACCAGACGACCGGCACGAAGACACGGTTCGGCAACATCGCCGACTCCGCCCGCGCGGTCGATCTGCCTCACGAAGGGTTTGGTTCCTACTTCCTCGACACATTCGATCGACCGAAACGAGTATCCGGCTGCGAATGCGAACGCTCAAGCGGCGCGACACTGGCTCAGGTGCTGCTGCTGGCCAATTCGGATGAACTCGAAAACAAGTTGTCGAGCGGCGACGGACGAATCGCCAAACTCGTCGCTGCCGAGAAGCCGATACCAGACATCATCGACGAGATCTATCTGAGCGCGTTCGCACGCCATCCACACGACAAAGAGCGTGAGACGACCACGAAATACGTCGAGTCTCAGGAAAACAAGCGGCAGGCACTGGAAGACGTCCTGTGGACGATCGTCAACAGCAAAGAATTTCTGTTCAACCATTAGTCTCGTCGCGAGACTCCATGTCGGGATTTACTCCATTCCGGGATTTATTTGTCGACGTGCATACGGATTTCAATTTGAGGTCAACACACATGTTTGATTTTTCGACCAGCGATTCCCGACGAAATTTTCTGCGAGTGGGTTCGCTGGGCATTGGCGGAATGACGCTTCCCAATCTCTTGAGAGCCAGAGAAGCCGCAGCGGCAGAAGGTCAGCCCGTCCGCAAGAAATCTGTGATCCTGGTCTGGCTGGCTGGAGGACCAAGCCATCTCGACATGTACGATTTGAAGCCGACGGCACCCACCGAGGTCCGTGGCGAGTTTCGTCCCGTGCCGACCAATGTCAGCGGTATTCAAATCAGCGAACATCTGCCGCTGCAGGCTCAGATGATGGACAAACTGGCCATCGTACGTTCGGCCTTCCACACCAACGCCGGTCACGGCATGGGTTCGCAGTGGATGCTGACGGGTTATCAGCCCACGATCGAAGTGAACGACAACATCTACCCGTCGATGGGTTCCGTCGTCGCCCGGTTGCAGGGAGCGAACGATCCGGGCCTGCCCGCTTACGTCAATCTGCCGCGGTCTTTGGGCATGGGCAAAGCCGCCTATCTAGGCGCGTCGTACAATCCATTCTCGCCGGAGAGCGATCCCAATTCTGACGGTTTCCAGGTCCGCAATCTCAAGCTGCCAGGCAAAGTCGACAACAGCCGACTCGATCGCCGCCAGGGTCTGCTTGGACAGCTCGACCAGATTCGCCGCGACATCGATCTGAACGGCGACATCGACGGACTCGACACCTTCTACCGCGACGCGCTGCAGATGGTCACCAATGACAAAGCTGTTCGCGCTTTCGACATCAAACAGGAAGACGACAAGCTGCGCGATGAATACGGTCGCAACGACCTGGGGCAGAGCTGTCTGCTGGCTCGACGACTGGTCGAATCAGGCGTCTCGTTCGTGGCCGTGCAGGCCGGCGGTGGATGGGACACGCACGGCGATAACTTCAAGCAGCTGAAAGACCGACTGCTGCCGCAATACGACCGAGCCGTCGCGACGCTGGTTCAGGACCTGCATCAGCGAGGCCGGGACGAAGACGTGCTGGTGATGTCGTTCGGGGAGTTTGGTCGCACGCCGCGAATCAATCCCGGAGCCGGTCGCGACCACTGGCCGGGTGCGATGAGCATCCTTTATGCAGGCGGCGGACTGAAGATGGGACAAGTGGTCGGCTCTACCAATGAGAAGGCCGAGTATCCAACCAGCAAAGCCGCGTCTGTCGGCTGCGTGCTGTCGACCATGTATCACGTGCTCGGCATCGATTATCGGCACGTCTTTCACGACCACGCGCGACGCCCGTTGCCCGTGCTCAACGAAGGCAAGCCGATTGCTGACCTGATTTCCTGACGATCAGTTTTGTCGATGTACAGAATTCCTGCAGATGACGTGAAAGGATCACAACTTGATCCGAGCGAGCATCCGCAGGGGCACCACGGCATCAGTGGGACTTGAGAGTGGAATCATCATGCGGACTACTTCAAATCGCAGCCCGGCTTCAACTCGCAGCCCGGCCATCTTCACAGGCACGTGGCTGGTTTGCTTATTTCTGCTTGACGTGCCGGCTTCGGCAGAACTGCCTTCGATCCGATTTGATCGATTGACTCCGCTGGGCGCTGCTGCCGGTTCAGCCGTCGAAGCCGAAATCGTCGGGGCTGACATTGAAGACGTCCGGGCTTTGTGGTTCGAGCATCCAGGACTGACGGCGGAACCTGTTGAAGGCAAGGATCGCCGGTTCAAAATCACTGTCGCCCCCGACGTGCCAGCGGGCACCTACGACGTACGCCTGATTGGCCGCTGGGGCGTCAGCAATCCGCGTTTGTTTTCCATCGATCATGGCCTGACCGACGTCACAGATACGGAACCGAACAACGAGCCGTCCACCGCTCAGGTGGTTGCCGTAAACAGTGCCGTCGCCGGCATGTCCGATGGCAACAACGAAGACGTGTTCCGCTTTACGGCAAAGGCTCAACAACGCATCGTGATCGATTGTCAGGCGGGCCGACTCGATTCCATGCTGGACGCCACGATGTCGCTTTCAACATCTGATGGTCGATTGCTTGCGAGCAGCAGTGATTACAACGGTCGCGACCCGCTGATCGATTTTGTGACTCCCGCCGACGGCGATTACCTCGTTCGAGTTTACGATCTGTCGTATCGCGGCGGATTTCCGTATCGACTGCTGATCACGGACAAGTCGCACATTGAGACCGTTTTCCCCCGCGCGGTGCAGGCCGGACAGGAAGTTGAGCTTGTCGCGCTGGGCCAGAACCTGGGCGACGGATCAAAAAGTTCTTCCTGGCTGGAAGCCGATGTGCCTTACGTTGAGCGGAAGTTTGCCTTCGCAGCGTCTGCGGACATTGCCAGCGCTGGCTCGTTTCAATTCAGTGTTCACCCAACCGACCACAGCGTCCTGCCTACCGCCGCCACCTGCACGCTGACAGGGACTCAGTTCCAGGCAGCGCCTAACGGACTCGCCAATTCCCAGACGCTCGTCGTTACCGACTCGCCGGTGACGCTCGAAGCCGAACCGAACGACTCACAGGAAAAACCACAGGCCGTCACGTTGCCTCTGTTTGTCAGCGGTCGCTTTGATCAGCCGCGTGACGCTGACTGGTTCGAATTCGAAGTCGCCGAAAGCGGCCAGTACGGGTTCGATGTTTACTGCGAACGGATCAACGGCCACGCCGATCCGTATCTGGTGGTCGTCGATGACAAGGGGAACCGCATCAACGAACTGGACGACTTCGGTCATCGCATCAATGCGTTTGACGGTCATCTTCGCGATCCCGCTGGCCTGATCAATCTCACCGAGAAGCGGAAGTACCGCGTGCTGGTTCAGGATCGTTACCGTCGCGGTGGAGCTCGTTACCAGTATGTGCTGGCCATTCGAAAGCAGCAGCCGGATTTCTACGTGGCTGTCATTCACAGTCAGAATCCTGGTCCGGGCGGAACCACCGTCTGGCGCGGCGGGTCAGTCTACATGGACGTAATCATTCATCAGCAACAGGGCTACGCCGAACCGATCACCATCACTGGTGAGGATCTTCCGCTGGGGCTGCATCTGTCGCCGACCGTGATCAATAACAATTCACGAGGCACTCTGGTGATCACAGTGGACGACGACGCGGCTGACTTCACGGGACCGATCAAACTGATCGCGACAGGTCTGCGCGGCGACGAGACTCTCCGCCGTGAAGTTCGACCTTACTCACGCGTGTGGAATAATGCCGGGATGAATTCCAGTCGTCCGACTCGTGATCTGGTCGTGGCCATTCGTGACGGCGCTCCCTATCGGCTGGAATGGGACAACGACAACATCGAAGTTGAAGCCGGTAAAGACGCGATGTTGACGTTGCGTCTGACTCGCCGCTGGACCGACTTCAAAGCCGATGTCACCGTTCAGCCACTTTCGTTTCCCGGCAACTTCAAGTTATCGAACACGAGTTTCAAAGGTGACCAGACCGAGTTGACGATTCCGATAACCGTGCAGAACAATACGCGACCGGGCAGCTATACGCTCGCAGTGATGGGACAGGCTCAGGTGCCGTTCAACAAAGACTCTGAAGCCAAAGACCGACCCAATACACTGGTCTCTCTGCCCAGCCGCCCTGTCACATTGCGGGTGATCGAAGCCGCCAAACCTTAAGACTTCACCAGGAAGGCCGTTCCAAAAATGAGAACAGGACCGCACAGCGCACTGTCGCGACGCACGTTTCTGCGGGCGTCCGGAGTTTCACTGGCCTTGCCGCTGCTGGAAGCCATGCGTCCGGCCCTGGGAGCCAGTTCGGAAGAATCACCGCGGCGGATGGTGGCGATTCAGACCAACATGGGCATCCTGCCTCGGTACTTCTTTCCTGAAGGAGCGGGGACGGAATACAAGGCGAGTCCGTATCTGGAGCGACTGGCCACCCATCGAAATCAGATCACGGTGTTTTCCGGCGTCAGTCTGCCGGGAGTCACGGGCGGGCATACGGCTCAGAAATGTTTCCTCACGGGAACGCCGCATCCGGAACGAGGAGGGTTTCGTAACTGGGTCTCGATCGACCAGTTCGCTGCCGAGCAGATTGGCAATCAGACACGATTTCCGTCACTCGTCACGGCCATCACCAATGAGAACGCGACACTCAGTTACACCCGCAGCGGCGCTCCGATTCCAGCAGAAAAAAGTCCTCGAAAACTGTTTGAGAATCTCTTCGTGCAGGGTCGAGCGGATGAGGTCGAAGCCCGCGTCGAATCTCTTCGGCAGGGGCGCAGCACGCTGGACTTTGTCGGCGAACAGTCTCGGCGGCTGAACCGAAGCCTGTCGGCCACCGACAGGCGGCGAATGGATCAGTTCACGACGGCTGTACGGGAACTTGAACAACGGCTCCACAGTGCGCAGGAGTGGGAGTACAAACCGAAGCCGAAGGTCGACGCTCAGGCTCCCACCGAGAACAAGGATCCTCAGCAGTTTGTCGAACGGTCGCGCAACATGTACGACGTCATCAAGCTGGCTCTGCAGACGGACTCATCAAGAATCGTGTCGCTGTTCATCGATACGACCGTGATTCACAACATCACGCACCACGGCAATCGCCCGGAAGTGCTCGCCGAACTTCGCGGACACGAGGAACGACAGTTCGATGCTTTGAACGGTTTTCTGACATCGCTCCACGAAACACCGGAAGAAGGCTCGTCGCTTCTGGACCGCACGATGGTGCTGTATGGAACGTGCATGGGTAGCGCGAATTCTCACTCGAACGTCAACCTGCCGGCGTTACTGGCTGGCGGCGGATTCAAGCACGGTCAGCACCTCGCGTTCGACATTGAGAACAACTACCCACTGTCGAATCTTTTCGTTTCGATGCTGCAACGACTGGGTCTGGAAGTCGACGAGTTCTCAACGGGTAAGGCCACAATGCGTGGTCTGGAGATGGCATAACAACAATGCGTCCATTTATTTTCTTTTTGACCGTCTGCTTCGTGACGATCGAGTGCCAGTCAACCTTTGCCGCGGATGACGCTTCAGGAACCGACGCGTTTCTGACTCGGTACTGCGTTGACTGCCACGGAACGACCACGCAGGAAGCGACGCTCAATCTGACGTCACTTCCGCGAGACTTCGGACATCCGGATCACTCGCGGCGCTGGGTGAAGATTCATGATCGGATCGCATCCGGCGAGATGCCACCTCGTGACGCCGATCAACCGACGGCGGCTGAGCGTAAAGCAGTGGTGGCATCACTCAGTGAATCGATTACGGCTGCCGAGCAGGCAATGTCCATCAATGTACCACGTCTTCGACGTCTGACACGGGCCGAGTACGAAAACACGGTTCGCGATCTGTTCGACATGCCGGGCATCGCTCTGGCGGGCAACCTTCCGGCGGATGGCTCGTCTCACGGGTTCGATAAACATCCCGAGGCGCTCGACATCTCGCACGTCTATGTGGCGAAGTATCTCGAATCCGCTGACCACATTTTGAAATATGCAATTGCCACTCGACCGGAACCGCCAGCGATTCACACACGGCGCATTTCGCTGGTCAATCGTGGCGGCTTTGTGGCGCACATCGTGATGAACGGCGACGGCGTGCTGCTGAAGAACCGGCAGCCGGATCCGGATTTCCCGCCCGCCGCCGAGCAGAACCATCTGGATCAGGGGGCCCACGAACGCTGGGGGTCTTTCCGTAACGGAGCCACCGTTGGTCTGTTCCGGCACGAAGATGAATCGGTCAGTCCCTACCTGATGGAACACGTCACCATTTACCCCGCGAGGTACCGGGTGCGGACGTCGCTGTGGAGCTTCCAGTGGGACAAGGGCCTGGTGCTGCCTGGGCGTGGGACAGAAGCCGGTCGCTTGTCCGTTGTGCAACTCACTGGCGACGGCCGTGGCGGACAACATCCGAGTTACGTTCTGGGTTACTTCGATGCTCCGAACACTGAAGCCATGGAGCACGAAGTCGTGGTCTGGCTGAACCACAACGAGATCATTGGATTCAACACGGCGTCGCTGGCTCCAGCGGCGAACTACTACAAGAAGAAGCGGGCGATGGAGTTCACAGGGCCGGGTGTTTCGGTCGATTGGCTCGATGTGGAAGGCCCACTCTACGACTCGTGGCCACCACGCAGCCACCAGGTTCTGTTCGACGATTTGCCTCTGGCGGAATTCAAAGCCGCTGAACATCCCAACGTTCGCGCACCTCGGCGCGTCCGACCACGACAGATTGGAGCTGGCCAGAACCGACCTGATCCGGAACCCGGCGTGTGGACCGTCGCCAGCAACGATGCACTCAAAGACGCAGACCGACTGCTCGCGACGTTTCTGCCGAAACTTTTCCGACGACCGGTCCCCGACGACGTTCGACAGCAGTATGTGGACATCGTCAGTAAGTGTCTGAAAGCGGGTGACTGTTTCGAACTGGCCATGCGGACCGCGTTTCGCAATGCGCTCGTCGCTCCGGATTTTCTGTATCACATCGAGCCATCCGATCTGGTCGACGATTTTCGCTGGCCTGCCGGCTGTCGTACTTCCTGTGGAACTCGATGCCGGACGAGCAACTCATGCAGCACGCGGTGTCGAAGGATCTGCGTCGACCAGACGTTCTGCACTCGGAAGTTGAGCGTTTACTGCAGCATCCTAAAGCAAATCGCTTCATCGAAGACTTCATCGGTCAGTGGTTGAAGCTGCGTCAGATTGCCGCAAACGATCCAGACCGGAAGCTGTATCCGGAATTCAACCCGTATCTGCAGGATGCGATGGTGGCGGAAACGCGAGCGTACTTTCGCGAGCTGATCGACAAAGACCTTGACGCTTCGAATCTGGTGAA
>JABMPE010000285.1 GCA_013203845.1 Rhodopirellula sp.
AGTGAGAACTCGTGATTAACACACACGAGGGAGCGCAACAGTTTTCCCAATTCCCCGCAAACCCAATCTCACCAACTTCCGCTCATTGCATCAGGCCAGTCTGCGACTGGCCAATAAGCTGGAGCACGAAGCCAAACTTCGACGTGACGGACTGATTGATCCGGTTGCTGAAGAGCTTGCGACTCAAGCAAAGCGTTGTGCGATCAAGCACCTCGACGAGTTTCTTGACACAATCCGCTCGAAAGGGCGGACTGAGAAACACGTTAGTCTGATTTCATCCCGGATAAGGGCTGTGCTGGAAGAAGCGGGGATTGCGACACCTTCCGAAATCACACACGATCGGGTCGAAAAGGCGATCGTGGCGATCCAGAGGCGTGGCAATCTGAGCCCTCGCACAGTCAATCACTACATCCAGGCGATCAAGGAATTCGTGAACTGGCTTATCCCCCGTCGGCTCGCTGCCAATCCACTGCTTGATTTGGAGCTGCGAAATTCGGAAGTGGATATCCGAAAGAAGCGACGGGCTCTCGCACAGGATGAGATGTCGCAGCTTGTCGAGGCTGCCCGTGCCAGCGATCAGGAATATCAGTGCTACAGCGGTGAGCAGAGAGCCAGGATCTACCTGCTCAGATATCTGACCGGCCTCCGGAAAAGCGAAGTGGCCAGCCTGACACCGGAAAGTTTTGAACTCACAGGGCAGACCCCAACCTTGACTCTTGAGGCTTGCGACTCAAAGCACCGCAAACGAGATGTTCTGCCTCTGCACCCACAACTGGTTGATTTGCTTAAGCAGTGGCTGCCGGAATACCCGCCCGGCGAAGCTCTGTTTCCGAAGCTGGGGAAACGCAAGGCGTACACGATGATCCGCAAGGATCTTGAAGCTGCCGGAATCCCATTCACCACAAAAGACGGCGACGCTGACTTCCACGCAGCCGGGCGGCACACCTACATCACCGAGCTTCTGCGAAACGGGACGTCACTGGTCGTTGCTCGCGAGCTGGCGCGACATGCTGACGTGAAGATGACAATGCGGTACACACACATCGGGCTCGAAGACCAGGCGAAGGGGATTCAGAACCTGCCCACCGATCCGAAATGGCTCGAAACCCGACGCCCAACTGAGTCAGCGTCGCAGCATATTTCCAGTTCGTCGCAGCATATATGCAGCAAATCGGGCGTCTCCGAGGGGCAGTCCGAGTCGCCCGACGGCAGTGAATGTCACTCAAGTGGCAAAAACGGGAGTGACGCAAGTGACGATGACGTGTCACCTTGTGGCACGCACAGACAAAAAAAGGCACCGCCAGTCACTGACGGTGCCTTGATGGAGGCGGCGGGAATCGAATGCGGGGCCGCATCGGCATAACGATGAATGCAGCACAGAACTTGCGTCAGCACTGGATGCGTTGGGAGGAAACTGGGAGGACGCTCAGTTCACTGATTGTCATAGCATGGCAGGGATTGACCCAGGTCTGTGGAACATCATCAAGGTCTGGCACACACTCCCGGAGACGTTACGAAAACAAGTGGAGGCAAAATGCCTCGAACTCTCGTCCCATGACATTTCGTCAACAGACGGAACAAGGTGAGTCGGTGCCGTCACTGACAATCGCACGCCTCGGCAACCCGCGTTCGCCCTGATCAACTGCTGCGACGACACGCCGAAGCCGCAGAAGACCAAACGCAGAAGTGCAACTCGCTGAGCGATGATTGTCGGCGGAAATGCGGCGCTGCGCCGCAGTGGGCTGGCATCGCTCAACTTAATCGTGATCGGGTATGCTCAGTCCCTATGGCTCAATCTAAGTCGGCACAACACGGTCCACTTCCTCATCTCGACACGTTTTCAAAGGCAGCCGAGCTGGGCAGCTTCACAGCCGCCGCGAGAGAGCTGGGGATTACGCAAGCGGCAGTCAGTCAGCGAGTACAGTCTCTGGAGCGGTCCCTCGACGTGTCGCTCTTTGAGCGCAAGGGCGGGCGGGTTTCGCTCACGGAGTCCGGGACTCGTCTGTACGAATTCGCTCAGCGGATTCTGGATTTGCACCGGGAGGCTCGCGAAGTCGTCACTGGTGCGGAACTGCCGGTTGAAGGTGAGTTGCTGCTGGCGGCCAGTTCGATTCCTGGCGAGCATCTACTTCCCGCCGCACTGTCGATTTTTCGCAGCCGCCATCCGGGCATTTCTGTCCGGGCCTCGGTGGATGACAGTCTCGCAGTGCTGGAACATGTCGAGGCCGGGCGGGTGCAGCTTGGTCTTGTGGGTCGGAAGGTCGAAAAGACTCATCTTCAGTTTCGACCGTTCGCCTCAGACGAACTGCTGCTGGTTGTCGCGCCAGACGACGGCTGGAAACGACGCCGAAGAGTCCGTCTGGTCGAGTTCCTGAAACGTCCGCTGATTCTGCGGGAACCCGGTTCGGGCAGTCGCTGGTGTCTCGAACAGGCTCTGCTCCGAGCAGGACACAGCCTCGATGACCTCAGCGTCGAACTTGAGTTGGGCAGCAACGAATCCATCAAAGAGTCCGTCGTGGGCGGCAACGGCGTCGCCGTGCTTTCCCGGTTTGCCGTGCAGCGGGAACTGGATGAAGGACGGCTCCAAAGTCTGACAGTCGATAATCTGGAACTGTCGCGAACACTGTTTGTCGTCTCGGATACACGCCGGGCACTGCCGCGTCCTGCGCGAGCCTTCCTGCAGTTCCTGCTGGCGAGATGCGACCAGTTCCTCACACAGAAATGAGCGGCAACAGGTCGCGGCATCGGTGTCGTGACGGCCTCACAGCCCCATAAGTCGAGCTTATGGATGCCTTGCAGGTATCACGCAGAGCGACTCACGGCTGTCGACGGACTGGGGATACGCTTGGCGAAGGAGGTCCCGTTCCCGTTTGACGAATCCGCCTGATGCCTGTTGTCGTACTCGCAACTGAATCCGAATGGCTGCCGAGAGTGATCAGCATTCGACTGGCACTCCCGGTCGTCATGCTGGCTGTGCTGTGGGCATGGGAAACGCTGCGACCATTCTTCGAGTTGCAGCAGACCCGCAATCGACACGCTGTGCGCAATCTGACACTGGCCGTCTGCAACGCGTTCGTGATGGGAGTGCTGTTTGGTGCGGCCACGGTGGCAACAGCGACGTGGACGAGCGACAACGGTTTCGGCCTGCTTCAACTCATTGATCGCTTCCCAGTGGCAAGATTCACTGCGGGGCTGATGCTGCTCGACGGCTGGATGTATGTGTGGCACAGGCTGAATCACCGAGTCACGCTGCTCTGGCGATTTCATCGTGCGCACCACAGCGATCCGAATATGGACGTCACGACGGCAAGCCGATTTCATCTCGGCGAGCACTTGATCTCGGCCACATTGAGGTTAGTTCTGATCCCTCTGCTTGGCCTGAGTCTCTGGCAGATCGTGATTTACGAGATGGCGGTAGTCGTGATGACACATTTTCATCATGCGAATATCACCGTGGGGCGGGCGGATCGATGGCTGCGATGTCTGATTGTCACACCGGACATGCACAAGGTCCACCATTCACGCTGGCAGCCGGAGACAGATTCCAACTACGCCGTCGTTCTCTCCGTCTGGGATCGTCTCGCCCGCACACTGCAACTGAACCCCGATCCGCACTCGATCGCAATTGGCCTCGATGAGTTTACTGACGACTGTTGGCAGTCGATTCGAGGCATGCTGCGAACGCCCTTTGCTGGTGGACAACGTCCTGGACTAACTCAGGAAACGGAAGGGCAATCGGAGCAAGAATCACGATCGACAACACACACGTGACACCAGACACAACCGTTGCCATTGCGTATCAGATTCGCAGCCCGCTCGGGAACGAAGAGAGTTCGTGTTACGTGTCCTGGCTCATCGTACGCAAACCCTTGATGACGACACAGCAGTCGGTCGTCTTCTGCTGCTGGCATTGCTCCAGGGCGGACTTCAGGACTTTCCGAACGTGTCGCAGGTCTTTGAGTGGTTCCTCGACGTCGGCCAGTCGGTCTTCAATCAGGCCCTGCACGGCTCCGTACTTTGGCACTGAACCGGATTCGTCAGCCAGCAGGGCGCGCGTATCTTCGAGCGTGAAGCCGATAGCCTGAGCGGCTTGGATGAACCTGAGTTTGTCCAGCGACGCTCGACTGTAGAGCCGGTAGTTGCCTGCACTGCGGTCTTCAGGTTCGACCAGTCCGATGCGTTCGTAGTAGTGAATCGTCGTCGTGGGTATGCCGACCTTCTCGGCCAGTTGACTGATCGTGAACCCACGAATGTCACTCAAGACAGCAACTCTCCACGATCTTTCCCGCGACGTACGTGAGTTCCAACAGGCATTCAACGACGCGAACGACAACGTTCGAGTCGTCCTGCTTGTCTCACCGGGTTGACCTGGCCTGATGTAATGGATTTCCCGGCAGGAAATAGATTGTAAATCAGGCTGCTTTCGCGAATTCGGTATAGGCGGCGTTGCGTTTGGCGGCGAGGGTGGTCTTCAGGTTGGTGCGGACC
>JABMPE010000286.1 GCA_013203845.1 Rhodopirellula sp.
CACGCACCTTCGATCGGCGGTTCGCGGCCATCTTCAGGGGGCGGTCACCCACAGTCGTCAGGTGGCGGTTCACGACCATCTTCAGGAGGCGGTCGACCACAGTCGTCAGGCCAGCGAACACCTTCGTTCAGTCAACCTCGCTCGGGCGGACATTCCGGTGGCGTGATCCGCACGCAACCCGGGGGGCGAACCGGCAGCAATTTCAGCGGACAGGGGACACGCGGCAGCCAGCCTGGAGCGATCATTCAGGGAACCCGGCACACGCAGCCCCAGGGTGGTGGCAGGTCGTCGACGCAGAATTTCAGCGGCAGCCATTCGCGGATCGGCAACCAGCCATTCAATGGCAACACCGTTAACTTTGGCAATCGACACTTCAACGTCGGCAGTAGTTCGTATCAACCGTCCCACTATCGTCACTCTGGATATCACGGTTACTGGAATGGTAATCGGGGTTACGGCTCCAATAGCGGATACGGCTATAGATCGAGTGGATACAGATCGGGAATCGGACTCAATGTTGGTAATGGGGCCGGTTTTGGGCTGAGCATCGGCGGACTTGGTATCGGTATTGGTTCCGGCGGCTATGGCAGTGGTTATGGTATCGGCTGGGGCCTGGGTAATGGTTACGGATACGGTGGCTATGGTGGTGGTTACGGCGGCTACGGTGGTTATCGTTATCGACCGTTTGGCTGGGGTCTGGGTGGCTGGGGCCTGGGATCGCTGCTCTACAACAGCGGCTATCTGGGATACTCGAACCCCTACTACAACAACAGTTATGGATCGTACGGAAACTACAGTTACGCGCAGCCAATTCCCGTATCCTACAACACGACGACGTCGGTCGTGCAGACGAATGGCAACTCGGCCGGCGACGTATTGAACAACGGCATCGCCGCGTTCCAGCAGAACGACTACGACGCGGCTCTGGACATCGCGAACAAAGGGATTGCCCAGTATCCGGACGACGCGGTGCTGCACGAATTTCGCGCGCTCGTGCTGTTTGCCAGGCAGGATTATCAGCAGGCTGCTTCCACGATCTATTCCGTGCTGGCTGTTGGCCCAGGCTGGGACTGGACGACGCTCAGCAGCATGTACTCCAGCGTGGCAGTCTACACGGAACAGCTCCGGACGCTGGAAGCGTTCACCGGGGCGAATCCTCAGGATGCCGGTTCGCGGTTCCTGCTGGCTTACCATTATATGAGTTGCGGACACCCCGACGCTGCCGCGCGACAGTTGCAGCAGGTCGTCAAGCTGATGCCCAATGACCGGGTGTCGGCGGATCTGCTGAAGATGATGCAGGCCCCTGAGCCCGGCACCGCTGAAGAGGCGACTCCACGACCTGATCAGCAGTCTTCGCGACCGGCTCCGCCATCAATCGATCCAGCCACGCTTGTGGGAACCTGGAAGGCAAGTCGTGCGGATGGCTCGAAGTTTGATCTGACTCTGACGAACGATGCGAAGTTCACGTGGAGCTTCACTCCGAAGGGACAGGCCGCTCAAGGATTCGGTGGCACGTACACGGTCGAAGCGAACGTGCTGGCGCTGGAACGTACCAACGGTGGTTCGCTGATTGCGGAAATCACGCCCGGCGGAGCAGCAAAGTTCAACTTCAAAATGCTGGGCGCTCCCGCCGATGACCCGGGCCTCGATTTCAATCGCTGAATCGAGATCTGTATCAGATCACTCTTATTACAAACAAATTCTTAGGCAGGAGAGACCGCGATGAACTGGGAACAGATTCAAGGTGACTGGAAACAGTTCACCGGTAAGGTCAAGGAGAAATGGGGAAAACTCACTGACGACGAGCTGACTGAAATTGACGGGCGGAGGGAACAGTTCGTCGGCCGGCTTCAGGAAAAATATGGTTATGGCAAGGAGCAGGCAGAGAAGGAGCTCAGCGCGTTCGTGGCGGCCCTGAAGCCGGAAACCGCACCAGCAGAAAAGTAGCAGTCACCGTCAGGTTTCTGGTCACACGGAGTCGAACAGTTCGTAGTTTCAGTTTGCTGCTCCCGCTCAATACGGCCCTCACGTGAGCTTGGTACCAGCAGCTGAAACTATGGACTCTCGGATACACAACGACGCACAAAGGAATGCAAATGTTCGAGCACCGGGGAAACCACATGAGTGAAGTAACGCTTTTCCACGAGCCGCTCCCTCATCACGAAGTCCTGAGCGAACTTACGGTGGCGGAACAAATCCGGGACATTCTGTTCCGGGAACACGATCACCAGATCGCTCTATCGACCGCTTTGAGGAACCCGGTTCCGCATGTTACCGGACTCAGAAAAGCGTCTTCCACCAGCCAGGACCAGGCAGATCGAAATATCCCGAACCCCGGCCAGTACGACCGTTTGTGAAGGCTGATGACTCAAACAATGTTCTCATTGAAAGGCTCTAACAATGACACGACTGATTACAGCCACCCTGATGGCCAGTCTGTTGATGGTCACCATTTCTGGATGCGACAAGCAGACCAAATCAACCAGCACACAGGAAACAACCATCGCAACACCAGGCGGCGAAGTGAAAGTCACTGTCGAAAAGGAAGCCATGAAGTTCGACGACAACTCGTCGACTGTCGAACTTTGATCAACAAAACCAAGAAAAAACCACACGTGAGACAATGTGTTGACTTTATATCACTCGGAGTCTTACTCGCCGAACGGTTTCGTGGCGTGCCGAACAGCTCGAACTCGAATCACAGACGCGTTTCAGCCGCACGTCAGTCCTGACCAGCTTTACCTGAAGCCTGAGCATACTTGAGGGATACCAATACATGTTGTCTCAATGAGAAGGTTCGGGCACCAGACAGGAAACAAAGTTGTTATGTCTAAAGCTGCAAACGAAAAGAAGAAGCCGTCCTACTCGGAAGGAATCATTTGTGACGACAGCGACAGCCCCCCAAACCGCACCGGTCTTCACAGACTGTTCTACTACTGCCTTCCAGCACGCAGACGCTCTTAACGTCCAGACGTCCTATGACGGGTCGAATGTTCTGTTTCGCCTGTTACGGATGGATTCGTGGGGCCCGGCGCTGATGAACCTCGGATACCACAGGTTTCATGGACGGCTGTCGTTCTGCAACATTGTCGCCAATCTGGAAATGGCGCAGCGGCGACTGGTAATGCGGTCGCTGGCGCTGCTGGGTGTTGGCGGTCGACACAAGGTGCTGGACATCGCCTGTGGCCGCGGGAAGAGTTCATTCATCGCACAGTGTCTGTTTCCGGAAGCCACCGTGGTTGGGATGGATCTGCTGCCGGGAAATGTGCAGGTTGCCCGCACACTTTTCGATCAAGTCGAGAATCTTTCCTACGTGTCCGGCAACGCGATGGACCTTGATTTTCCTGATAATTCTTTCGACCGGGTGATGTGCCTGGAGGCAGCTTTCCATTTTCCCGACCGGGAGCAGTTTCTGCGCGAAGTACAGCGGGTGTTGCGACCTGGAGGGCGTTTGATCGTCGTTGATTTTGCCTGGAACACCGACGCGGATCGAAGCCACGGCGATGATCCGCAAACGCAACTGGTTCGTCATATCTGGCAATGGGATGACTTCTTCTCGATCCCTGAGTACGAACGTGTAGCTTCCCGTTCGGGGCTTCAAATGATCTCCAGTGGCGACTGGAGTCATCGCGTCACCAGGCCCATGCAGGGACTGGTGCGGTGTCTTTCGGCGCTGGGAAACACACCCTGGGGCCGGAAGTGTCTGCTGTGGAGAAATCCGCTCTATCGAACATTTACACAGGCCGACTGGCAGAGCCTTGCCGGTCTGGTGCAGGCGCACGAGCACGTACAGCGTTATTCGAAATACATGGCGTTTTTATTTGAGAAGTCAGATGCACGTGACGTTTATAAAAGAAATGCGAATAATAACGCCCTGCATGGCAGAGACGTGCAACTAGAGTTAAATGAGTGAGCGGCGACGGGGCGTTGTGTTCTAAGCATATCCCACAAAAACAATTCATTTTATGGGAGTATCACTGATTAACCTGTCTGCCAGGTGTGTAGCATTCGTAGCACGCTATATTCTGGGCTGTATCAGGATTTTCTACGAGTACGAGCTCTGCAGCGTCTTGTTTATTATCGGCATTGCTACGAGCCGAGCCATCGACACTTCCCACAAAGGAATCAGAAATGAATACCGTTTATCCGCTGTTTGTGTCGACTTATCCACCCGAAGAGTGCGGGCTGGCAACCTTTACGAAGGACTCCGCAGACGCGATAGACCTGGCGGCAGGACAACCAGTGTCGTCTGTCGTAGCAATTCAGAAACTGCGATCCGTTCCGAACAACAATCCGCGTGTCGTCCATACCATCGATAACAATCGGCGTGATGCTTACCGCAACGCCGCGAATGTGGTGAATGACGGACCTTGTGATGTGGTGAGTCTCCAGCACGAATTTGGTCTTTATCCCGACGGATGGGGTAGCCGTGTGCTGGATTTCGTCCATCAATGCGAAAAGCCGATTGTTACGACGTTTCACACGCTTCTGACCCAGCCGGAGGCACTGCCTCGACGCCTGGTCCAGACTCTGGCAGCGAACAGCCAGAGTGTTGTGGTTATGACGGAAGTCGCCGCACGGTTACTTGGCGACGTCTACGGTGTGTCTGGGACGACGATTCATGTGATTCCGCATGGAGTTCCGGAAGTGAGCTTTGAACGGGAACCGACTCACAAGCACAGACTCGGCCTGGCTGACAGGAAAGTGATTTGCACTTTCGGATTGATCAACCGCGGCAAAGGTCTGGAACACATGATTCGGGCTATGCCGGATGTGGTTGCCGCCTGCCCGAACGCAGTTTATCTGATCGTGGGAGTCACTCACCCACAGGTGAAACGCAATGAAGGTGAGATTTACCGGGAGAAACTTGTTGAGCTGGCGGAATCTCTTGGTGTTGGTGACCACGTGCGCTTCGTCAACAGGTATCTGGATCTCCCGGAACTGCTGGTGCAACTGCAGGCGTGCGATGTCTTCGTGACGCCCTATCCGGGCAAGGATCAGATCGCCAGTGGCACAATGGCCTACGCCATGGCAACCGTCGGCGCTGTCGTCAGTACTCCGTATCTCTATGCCAAAGAGGTGCTTGCCGACGGCCGCGGCCTGCTCGTTCCTTTTGCTGACAGTGATGCGATGGCCTTCGCCACGCTGCAACTCCTGACCGACTCCAGGCTTGCCGCCACAACTCGACGGAAGGCTTACGACTACGCCCGCCCGATGTTCTGGTCGAACGTGGGCCAGCAGTATCTGGAAGCCTTTGCCGAGGCCATCGCCGCGAACCACACCGCTCCGCGCCAGCTATTCCGCTCTCAATCCGCCACAAAAACACTGACGCCGCGTAACGCGGCCTTACAGGGACAACTCTAATGAGTGATTACAAGTGTCTGCCGCTGGAACATCTGGACCGTATGACGGATTCCACCGGTCTGATTCAACACGCCATCTACAGCATACCGCGGCGTGAAAGTGGCTATACGACAGACGACAACGCACGAGCCCTGCGGCTCTGCGTGCGACTGTGGAGCAACCAGCGCGACGAACGCATGCTGTCGCGAGTCGCGTGTTATCTTGGTTTTCTGGAGCACTCCCGCAGCCCGGTGCGAGGCTTCCACAACTTTATGGGGTACCAGCGTGACTGGCTTGATTCAGGCGGGACGGGCGATTGCCAGGGACAGGCCGTGCTGGCGCTGGCGGAAGTGTCAGGCAGTGATCTCCCCTGTGGATTCCGTGATCTGGCTCGCGAGTTACTTGATGAAGCCCTGCCTGCTCTGGCAGAACTTCGAAGTCTGCGAGCACAGGCCTATGTGATTCAGGCGTGGGCACATCTGTGGCGCGCCGCGGTCGCGGACATCGAACCCCTTGAGACACTTGCCCGCCTTGCGGCGGATCGACTCGTCGATTGTTACAGTCGATCGCACCGACCCGACTGGTCCTGGTTTGAGTCACGCATGACCTATGCCAATGCGGTGTTGCCGCACGCTTTGTTTGATGCGGCTGAACGTTGGCCGGACGAATCCTTCCTCACGATCGCGGAAACATCGTTCGGTTTTCTCGACCTGGTTACGACCGCCGACAACATTTTCTGGCCGATCGGAAGTGATGACTGGTATTCACGAGGCGAAGAGAAATCGCTCTATGCTCAGCAACCTGTGGAAGCATCTACGATGGCCTCAGCAGCACTGGCCGGCTGGCAACTGCGTGGCGACGACAAATACCTCGCCGTATTTCAGAGAACGCACGCGTGGTTTCTGGGGAAGAACAGCCTGAAGGCGACGCTGGCTGACGTCCAGCGTGGAGCCTGCTTTGACGGGCTGGAATCCAGCGGACCTAACAGGAATCAGGGGGCAGAATCAACACTCGCCTGGCTATGGACCGAGATGCTTGCCAGCGAACTTCAGCAGGCTGGGCTCTCTCGCACGAAAACGGCGACCTCAGTCACATAACGACAACTCCTTTTCTGATCCACCCGACGCCTCTCACCTCGTAAAGATACCCCACATGCCGCAAGACTCAAACAAGCCGAGACCACACGCTGATCTGTTTCAGCGGCACCCTGACAATCCGATCCTGACTGCCCGGGAGTGGCCGTATCCGGCACATACCGTGTTCAACGCCGGGGCCTGTCAGGTGGGGAACGAAACAATTCTGCTTGTCCGAGTGGAAGATCGTCGCGGTCATTCCCACCTGACGGTGGCTCGCAGCAGCGACGGCGTCTCAGGCTGGCGCATCGACTCCCGCCCAAGCTTCGCACCGGAGCCAGACAATTTCCCCGAAGAGCTGTGGGGAGTCGAAGACCCACGTTTAACCTGGATGGAAGACCGTAACGAGTGGATTATTGCTTACACGTCTTACTCATCGAGCGGGCCGTTAGTGTCTCTGGCCAGCACCACCGACTTTACGTCGTTCACTCGACTTGGCCCCGTGATGCCTCCGGACGACAAGGATGCCGCCGTATTTCCACGCCGCTTCGGTGATCGGTACGCGATGATCCATCGGCCGGTTTCAACGGGCAGTTCCGGCGCACACATCTGGCTGTCGTTCTCACCCGACCTCACACACTGGGGTGATCACCATGTCCTGCTCCGAGCACGACTGGGAGCATGGTGGGATGCCAATAAGATTGGCCTGAGCCCGCCTCCGCTGGAAACTCCTGAAGGCTGGCTGATTCTCTATCACGGAGTGAGGCACACACCCGGAGGATGCATCTATCGACTGGGCCTTGCTTTGCTCGATCTGGAAAAGCCGTGGCAGGTTCTGAACCGTTGCGATGAATGGGTCTTCGCACCGGAATTGCCTTACGAACAAAACGGAGATGTCAACGGCGTGGTGTTTCCGTGTGGCTGGATCCTGGACGAGAACAGTGGCGACATCCGAATGTACTACGGCGGTGCCGACTCGTGCATTGCCCTCGCCACCGCGTCGCTGTCTGACGTTCTTGACTACGTACGGAGTTCTCCGGCGCCACCCAAACGCGACCGGACAGGCGTGCTTTACAGCAATGGCAAGGAAGCTGCTCGATGACCAGAACCACTCTGTGTAGCGACAATTAGTTTTCCCGACCGTCCATCACCGCCTGAGCCTGAGC
>JABMPE010000287.1 GCA_013203845.1 Rhodopirellula sp.
CTCCTGAATCAGCTTGCGAATCATCCCGATGAACGTCGGATGCGTTCCAACCGTTGCACCACGAACCATGTTCAGGCCGATTTCCCGGCAGGCGTCGCTGGCTTCGCAATCCAGGTCGAACAGGACTTCCATGTGATCGGACAGAAATCCGACGGGAACGACGACGACATCAGCGGCTCCCGAGTTTTTCAGATCCCTGAGATGATCGCAGATATCCGGCTCCAGCCAGGGATCCTGAGGGCGCCCGCTGCGGCTTTGATAGACCAGTTGCCACCGCTCCTGCGGAATTCCGACGGCCTCGGCGATCAGTCGGCAGCTCTCCATCAGCTGTTTGACGTAGTCGCAAGTGTCCGCCATCGAATTCGGGATGCTGTGAGCGGTAAAAGCGACCCGAGAATTACTGCGGCGATCTTCCGGAATCTTTCCGAGACTTTCGCACAGCAGTTCGGCATTGGCGGCGATGAAGTCCGGGTGGTTGTAGAACACTCGGATTTTGTCGACCTGAGGCGCGCCGTCGCCAACTTCCGCCTGAGCGTCAGCTATGTTCTCGCGGTACTGTCGGCAGCCTGACCACGAGCTGTAGGCTGATGTAAAAAACGCCAGAGCCTGTTGCACTCCGGCGGCCTTCATTTCCTGCAGCGTGTCGGGCAGAAGCGGATCCCAGTTGCGGTTACCCCAGTAAACTGGCAGCTCGATGCCGTGCTGATCCAACTCGGTACGCAAGGCGGCAATCAGATCCCGGCAGTGCTGATTGATCGGACTGACGCCATCGAAGTGATAGTAATGCTCGGCAACTTCGAGCAACCGTTCGCGCGGGATGTTGCGTCCTCGCGTGACGTTTTCGAGAAACGGCAGGACGTCGTCCCGACCTTCAGGCCCGCCGAACGAAACCAGCAGAATTGCGTCGTAAGTCATCGGAGAAGTTGCTTTCGTGACCTGAAATATCTGAACTCACCAGCCGTCGGTATTACCACAACTCAAGTTGTGAACTCTGCGGTCGGCTGTATTTGCGGATGTAGTCTTTGACTTTGAATTTGCGCGCCGTATTTTCGCTTGTCATGTATCGAATCTTGCCGAACACGGGTCGTTCTGGCCCCCAGGCTCGGTCGTAGCGTCCCAGAACCCAGAAGATACCTGAGTACGAATTGGGATTCCGCCCATCAACCGCATACTTATTGTTGAGGTGGATCATGATCCGCATGGCCTCACGCGGCGACTCTGACCAGTGCAGAATCTTCTTTCCCCACAACATTCGCAGGTAGTTATGCATGCGTCCTTCCCGTACGAGCTGAGTCTGCGCAGCATTCCAGAGTTCGTCGTGGGTCCGCGCGGTTTCGAATTCATCGAGTGAATAAACATGCGGGCGCGAGTCTGCCGCGTGTTCTTCCAGCGTTGCCTGAGCCCAGTCCGGCAGAGATTCGTACTGATCGTAGTCTTCACGTTGCCAGCAGAAGTTGTAGCCCAGCTCCCGCCAGGTAATCAGCTCGTCAAGAAACGATTCCGCCGGCTCACTCATTCCCCACCAGCCTTGCCGGGAGCCCTTGACGGTGTCAGCAAGTTTGCCGGGATTCCAGTTTTCCCGCATCGCGAGTTGAGCGAAAACGTCGGTCGCCGAGATATGCCCGAAATGCAGCCACGGCGAAAGTCCGCTGGCGACGTCGGCTTCGGGTTGGCTCCGATCTTCTTGATACCGGTGCAGTTTTTCGTCGAGGAATGATTGCAACGCCGGGTCTGCCGCCGAACTTCCACCGCGAAGCGCCGCTGGCCCGACAGCGTGATCAATCGGAAACGTTGACAGCACCGCCTGGCCGGCGGCGAGAAGCTGATCGGTCGCTTCCGGCCATTTTGCGAGGATCGCAGAGTCAATCGGTAGCGGCCTGGGAAATGTTGCGTCGAAAAACGGATCGGGTTCCGGCAGGTCGTCCAGGTGCGGAGCGAGTTCGCGCTGCAGAAATCTTCGAAACGCGTAAGCCGTCGGAAAGACAGTTGGTGCGGCTCGCATCGGAAGCAGTCCGTTTGAATCAACGGCTTCGAGGCGTGCGGATAACCGGCTCGCCGTTCTGGCCAGCATTTCGGGAATGAAGAAGCACGGAAAATCGTCAGTGACGACGACGCAGGCCAGCTTTGCGAGTTCCTGAACAAGCCCGCTGCCCGCTCCGGGATCTGGTTCAACGTACGGATAATAACGGACCGGTTTATCAGCGAACGCGGCCCGGTTGTCGGACATTCCCTGCAGAACAAACCGATGAAAGCGATCGCTTGCCCACTCGTATCCGACGCGCAACGCTTCAAGGATCAGCAGTGGTTTTCTGAGCTTTGCCGACCACTCAATCGCTCGCTGAAGGGCGAAGTTAGAAGTCGCACGCCGGGAAGAAATCATCCAGTACAGAACGAAGTCGCCATCGTTGGCGACGGGCTGCTCGTTCAGTCTTCGAATTCGAATTTCCGGAACACACGACATCGAAGTGCTGCTTAAACAATAAAGCCACAGAGGGTACCGAGCGGCATCCCGGTTGTACTCTGAGTCCTTTGTGAAATCGGTGACTGATATCTGCACGTCATTTTCGAACGCGTCATCGCACAACTTTCCTGCAACATGATGCTTCGATCGGTGATCATAGACAGCCCGCGAAATCCGGCCATCATGAGAAAAGATCGCTGACGATATCGAACCTCGCGAAGAGTCCATCGGAAATCGCGTTCCAACGAAAAAGGCCGGCAGACAACCTGCCGGCCTCGTTCAATATTTCTGTGCTTTAAGTCGCGGGTCAGGCTTTAAAGATTTTTTCGCGGCCTTCCGTCACCAGCTTCGTGGCGTTGCGTGTATCCAGGATCATCGGCGAATGCTTGACGATGAACTCGTAATCGTACGCTGAGTGGTCTGTTGCGATCAGCACGCAATCCTGCGCGGCGAGAAACTCGGGGGTCAGTTCGACGCTGGACATTTCCGGCAGGTCATGATGCCGCATCTTCGGCAGGTGCGGAACGTGCGGGTCGTTGTATGTCAGCTCGGCGCCTCGACCCAGCAGATGTTCCATCAGCACGAACGAGGGGCTTTCACGAGGATCGTCGACGTCTTTCTTGTACGCGACTCCCAACAGGCAGATTTTGCTGTTTCGTAGAGCCTTGCCCTGGTTATTGAGAAATTCCATCAACTGAGTGATGACGTACTCAGGCATCTTCGAATTGACCTCACCGGCCAGTTCGATGAATCGGGTCGTCAGGCCATAACGCCGCGCCAGCCATGTCAGATAGAACGGGTCGATGGGAATGCAATGGCCGCCCAGACCAGGGCCTGGATAGAACGCCTGGAAGCCGAACGGCTTGGTTTTGGCGGCGTCGATGACATCCCACACGTCGATACCCATGCGGTCGAACAGGACTTTCAACTCATTCACCAGCGCGATGTTTACGGCGCGATAGGTGTTTTCAAGAATTTTGCAGGCTTCGGCAACTTCCGGGTTGGCGACGCGAACGATCTTCACGATCGCCTGCTTGTAAAGCGCTTCCGCCAGCATGCCACTTTCTTCGTCGAGGCCGCCGACGACTTTGGGAATTCCGTCAGCGGTGAAGTCCGGGTTGCCTGGATCTTCACGTTCGGGGCTGTACGCCACAAAGAAATCTTCTCCGGCCTTCAGCCCGGTGGCTGACAGAATCGGCAGCATGACATCACGAGTCGTCGTCGGATAAGTTGTACTTTCCAGCACGACAAGTTGTCCGGGGCGGAGAGTTCTGGCAATGGCCTCGGTGGTTCCGACGACGTAACTGAGGTCTGGATCACGGCTGTCATTCAGCGGCGTCGGCACGCAGATCAGCAGGCAGTCAGCTTCTGCCATGCGGGACAGGTCGGCAGTTGGATCAAACTGCCCTTCTTGAATGAGAGCAGACACTTTGGCCGCATCAATGTGTTTAATGTAACTCTGACCGGCTTTGAGCATGTCGACCTTTTTCTGGTCGACGTCAAATCCGATAGTCCGGAAGCCGGCTTTTACGAAAGCCGACATCAGCGGCAGGCCGACATATCCCAGGCCGATGATTCCGATCACTGCAGACTGGTCGTTGATCTTCTGTTCGAGCGACTGGCTCATAGCGATAATCCATCCGTGAGGGCCCGGTACACGTGAAAATGCCGGTAGGCTGCATCCTTGACGGCAGCAGGAGCGATTTCTTCCTGGAAATCCCACTTTCAGCTGCGATTCGTTCAGGACTTTAGGATCAGCAGGCAATGTGCGTCAAACTCAGATTTGAGACGTCCTTAACGAAAGAGCCCGATCGGGTACCCCCCAGGGCCACCGATCGGGCAGTTCAGACTTCTTTCAGGAGTTAACGTCGCGTCGCCGGAGCTTATTCTTCGGCTGCTGGTCGCCGCGGACGCTGTTCGCCATCACCATCTCGAGGTGGTCGGTCACCATCTCGAGGTGGACGATCACCGTCCCGCGGAGGTCGATCCCCGTCTCGCGGTGGCCGACCGCCCTGGCCACCTTGAAACTGCTCGAACATCTTCTTCAGCTCGTCGCGATCGAGGGCTCCGTCTTTGTTGGCGTCGCCTCGGTCGAGCATCCTCTGCATCCGCTCCGGCATTTCCTTGCGGCTGAGTTTGCCGTCTTTGTCCTCGTCAAAACTCATGACGCGGTCGAGAAATTCGCTGGAGTTACCTGGTCGGCCCTGCTGGCCTTCACCAGGTCGACCACGTTCACCGCCGCGACCCCCTTCGCCATCACGGCGCGGTGGTGGACCATCAAAACCGCCGGGGCCGGGGCCGCGTCCACCGAAATCCGGTCGTAGTTCGTCCTGCGTCAGTTTTCCGTCTTTGTTTTTGTCGAGACTGGCGAGTGCTTTGGAAGCGTTCTTGATTTCTTCTGCCGAAATCACGTGATCGCCATCGGCATCCAGAGCCATCATCACCGGGTTTGGCGGAGGTCCGAAACCTCGTTCGCCGCCGCGTCCACCTTCACCGGGACGCCCGCCTTCACCATCGCGTCGAGGCGGTGGGCCATCGCCTTCCCGGCGTGGTGGCGGACCATCGCCGCGGCCTCGTTCGCCTTCCGCCCCACGGCCAGCGCCGCGGTCGCCGCCACCTGGTGGCTGTGCAATAACGGCAGAGCTGACCAATGCAGCCACCGCCAGAATCATCAGGCTCATACCAAATTTTTTCATTGAAACCCGCTCCTGAATTAGAAAACTCGACACACTTTCGCGGTCGACGAGACTGAACCTTACCGATTGACGCACGCTTCCTGATCTGTGCAGATTCGACCAGCATCGCTGATGATCGATGTCCTGATTCGCGTCGAAACACCGTTGCGATCTTCTGATTACCGAATACGAACCAGACACGTCCACCGGAAAAACCTGGAACTGTTGCTAATTACGAGGCGGCGGTTCTCGGAAACCTCTGTCTCCCGGTCGTAGACGGGGGCCAATTCCACCCAGCGGTCGACGGAACGCGTCCGGCCCCAGTTCTTTCATAGTCTGCCGCAGCTCGACGAGAGTGATCTCGTCGTCACCGTTCCTGTCGACCTTTTCCGATAGCAGTGGCGGGATTTCTTTCCCGGTGAGAATGCCGTCGTGATTGGTGTCGTGACGATCAAAGATATCTTCCGGCCGACCGCCTGGGCCGCGGCCAGGTCGTCCCTGACCAGGCGGCGCATCGACAAACGGAAGGTTGTCCAACGGCGAACCATCCGGTGGGGGAGGAAAGCCGCCACGATCGTCGCCTGCTGGCGGACGCGGGCACCCCACGACCTGATTGAAGATCGCTCGAACTTCGTCGATGTCCAGTTCCGCGTCATCCGTCTGGTCGAATCGCTGAATCATGCGCAGGCTGATTTCGGATCGGCTGAGACGTCGATCGTCATTCCTGTCGAACACGTCGAAAAAGTCTTCCGGTGTCCGTCGGCGATCTTCCTGGAGAAAGTCGCGAATCGGTTGCCGTTCATCGTTCGAACTTTCGTCGGCCCCTTTCGCTCGTTTCGGTCCGGTCGGCGGTGTAAACACTGTCGCAGATTCGTTCGTCGTCAGAGAATCAGCCAGAGCCGCCTGAGCCGAGTCGGCGTCGGCGACTGTTTGATCGTCGGAAGTTGTTGTCCCCTTCGGCCAGAACGCGATCAACCCGATCAGCAGCAGGACTGCGGCAACACCGCCGCCGATCAATCCGGGATTGAGCTGCGTAATTGTGGATGTTCCGCGTTGCCGTGTTTTTCGAGTCGGACGAGCTTCGCGGTTGCTGCGGTAAAGCTGTTCGTAAAAATCGTTGGCCTGACGGTGCTGAGGTTTCAGTTCGAGCAGCCGTTCGACGGTCGGCAACATGTCATCATGGACGCCCGAACGGACCGCATGCGCGACATCATCGGACAGCCGTCTGACTTCTTTTGCCAGATCGTCCGCTTCGGACTGCAGGTCGTTGACCGTGTTATTTCGGAGGTCGACCGGAATCTGACTGAGCTGCTGTGACGCTCGTTCGTAGTCGTACGCGGCCATGCTCTTTTTCGCACGGCGAAACAACGCTTTTGCTTCTTCGGTCGCTTGTTCGTAGTGCTTCCGAGCTTTCGGCAGCTGTTGTTTCGCCCAGGAAGCAACGTCTTTGGCTTGTGACCCATTGAGTTCGGACAGCGTTTCCAGCGCGGATATCGCGTTTTTGAACTGTTTCTTCTTAATGAGCGATGTCGCTGTTGCCTGTTGCTGTTTCAAGTCGTCGAGCGACGGGCTGCTGCCGCCGGAATCCAGTTCAACAAATGTCTCGATCGCCTGCGAATCGCCCTTGATGAATGCGTCGAGTGCTTTGGCAAACTCGGCCATCGACTGAAAACGATCGGATGTTCTGCTGGCCATGGCTTTGAGGCAGACCGCCGAGCACTCGGGCGAAATGTCCGGTCGAAGTTCGATGGGCGACTTCGGATTCGCCGCCAGAATCTGACCGATGACGCTGACGACGGTTCCGTGGTAAGGAGTTTGTCCGGTCAGCAGTTCGTAAAAGACGACGCCCAGGCTGTAAATATCACACTGTGGCCCGAGGTTTTTCCCTTCGACCTGCTCCGGTGACATATAAGCCGGAGATCCCATGACGGTGCCTTCACGGGTCAGGCGGGCTTCTTCCGTGTCGTTGGTCAGTCGAGCAAGTCCGAAGTCCATCACGATCGGCTCGCTGCGACGATCGATCATGATGTTGGCCGGTTTCAGGTCTCGATGAATGATCCCCTTGTCGTGAGCTTCCTGCAGTGCGAGTGCCAGTTTTTTCACAACCAGTGCTGCCTGACGCTCCGGTTGCTTTTTGCCGGATTCGATGTACGCGGACAGCGGCCGGCCTTCGATATAGCCCATCGAGATGAAGTGAATCCCCTCGTGCTCGCCGACGTCGTAGACCGGACAGATGTTGGGATGCGTCAGTGTCGCGGCCGAGCGTGCCTCGCGATAAAAACGCGCGATCATGTTGGCCGGAGACTTGTCCGAAAACATGGGCACTTTGAGAGCAACATCACGATTCAGCTGAGTATCTGTGGCGAGAAAAACAACACCCATCGCTCCTTTGCCGAGTTGCTTCCTGATCGCGTACCGCCCGAATTCGTCAGGAAAGTCACATTCGTCGGGATCCGTTTTCCTGCGGTTTTTCGAAGGCACGCCCGAGTTCAAACAATCGTCGCCGGTCGAGTGTCCACGCTGACTGATGATGGTCGCGTCGACGTGGTCGGTGTCGCTGGTCGGAATCTCATCCAATGTCGCAGCGGAGTCAGCAGTCGACGCTGCAGGCATCGGGATGTCGCCAGCCAGAGTCGCTTCCGCGTCATGGGGCGGGAGCTCCGATGGATTGTCCGGTTGACCTGATGAGGTTGTCATGCCGGTTCCTTTTTGACGATCGACAGCAGCAATTAAGTCATTACCGTCGAGCATAATCGACCGTCCACTGACTCTGCAGCAAGACCGCCATGAAAGTTCGTGAGTAGTCCGTCCAAACAAAAACGGCGTCTGAACGAAACGAATCGCTCAGACGCCGCTGGTTACCTGTCAGGAGTTGCTCTCAACAATCTCACTGGGGAGTCGCCACCGTTCCGACTGGCGACGTCACGACGGTTTCCACCGTTCGGAGTGCTGATTCGGCGACCACTTCCTCCGCATC
>JABMPE010000288.1 GCA_013203845.1 Rhodopirellula sp.
AAGGGGGCCTTCCGCCATCACCACGGCTCCCAGGTTGATTCCATCATTCATAATCGAAACTCAACCACGAAACGCCATTCCCACAAACGCATGAATAATCCGCGCTAGGCGACCGCATGATCACTGGGGAGCGGGAGTGAAAGCCCACCTCGCCGATAGGATCCACGTCGCCGATGGGAATGGTGACTCACGACAACGCAACTGTAATTCGTGCTGTACCAGTTCGCGGAGTAACGCTGAATGCTGCGATGAAGAATCACCTTTCAGAAAATCTCTGATATTCAATCGCCTACGATTACCGCCATGATTTCACTTCTGACACCGAAAGAAGGGAAATCTCTCTGACGTCGTTTGCCGCAATCCAATTCGCCCGAAAGCCGCCGCATCACCCAACGCCGATCCAGCCCCCAGCAAGGCTGTTTAACTTCCTCGCCACAAAAACGGGTGCGGCCAGCGTCGCGCGTGAAATTCAAATTGGGGCGATACGAAGTCAGACAACGGCGAGACGTGACTTCAGCCCGATAGCCCGGTGCTCATCCGAAAGCTTCACATAGGATAACGGGCGAGGTTCCCCTCCCATCTGCCCTCGAATTCACGCACAACTTGAATTCTCGCACCTACAGAGGCGATCATCCTCAACGAGTGCGCTCCAGCGACTGCTGAATTCCGTCTGCGTTTCAAACCTGATCACCCTCGCCAGATTGTTCGCCGGATAAAAGGGACCATCCATGTCGCGTGAATTTATTTTTCTACTGCTGGTGTTTGGTCTTACGTTTTCACGGAATATCCGAGCCGACCAGTCGCCGATGCGGCCTCTACCAACAGCATCGGTGCGACCGATATCGAACGCCCCAGCTCTCTTCGTCGACGCTACATCCGGTGATGACAGCAACGACGGTTCTTTGAAGACGCCGTTACGAACAATTGCGCGAGCAATCCCTCAACTGAATCCAGGACACACACTGTATCTCCGAGGTGGCACGTACTACGAAAACGTGGACATCGTCGTGTCGGGAGAAGAAGGAAAACCGATTACGCTGCGGAGCTATCCAGGCGAACTTGCCACCATCGACGGTGGCCTGCGGGAATTTCACGACTCGCCTGCCACCGCCTGGGAACCATTCGAAAACGGAGCAACCGACGAGTTCGTATCGACACGACAGTACCCGCAGTTCGCCTCGCGACCCGTCGTTTCGGCGTTCCCTTCAGCCGGTTGGGAACCGTTTCACGGCAAAGAAGGCGAGCGACCGGTTGTTCTCGGTAACTTCGCTGACTCGATGATCCCTCTGCACGGATATCGAACCGTCAACGATCTGCGCGACACCAGTATGCTCTGGGACATCGACAGCAAGTTTGAGAAGGACGAAGGCGTCTATTGCGGTCCTGGATTGTGGTTCAACAGAGCGACGTTGCGAATTCATATCCGGCTGGCTCATACCACGCTCGCCGGACTCGGTCGGTCCAGTTACGGCGGCGAGACGGATCCACGCAAACTGAAGCTGTGTATCTCCGGTCCGTTCGGTGCAGACGTCGTTCGTCTGAACGGTGTGCAGCACGTCACGATTCAGGATGTCGCCATCCGAGGTGCTTCGGGCAGCGCGTTGATCAACCTTGCCGGCTCTGACGCTGTGACGTTTGATGGCGTCACGGCATTCGGAGGTGCGCCAGCACTTCTGTCGCGTGCGACCAGTAATGTGCGGATCTCGAATTGTGCGTTCCGAGGCCTGGCAGCTCCCTGGTCATCACGAGCGAGCATGAAATACCGGGGCACGCCGGAGTATCGAATCATCACTCAACGGCACAAGCCCGAGAGCCACAACTGGGACATCTCGCACTGCGAGTTCACTGACGGGCACGACGGGATTTGGCTTCGTTACGTTCGAGATCTGAAGTTCCACCACAACCTCGTCGACAACTTTAACGACGACGGCGTCGAATTTGGCGCCCGTAAACGTGATCAACTTATCTACGTCTACCAGAATCGAATCTCACGTTGCCTGCTGCCGTTCACTCTTCACGAAATGGAGCAGGACGAAAGCCCTCCGGAAGTCGATCCCGGCAGCGGAGTCTTTATCACGCGAAACATCGTGGATCTCCGACGCGGCACGTTCAAAGGACCACCGAAAGAACCAGACCCATCGGGCAGCTATCTGAATCAATCAGGAGCTCTTTTCGCCGATCACGGCGGCCCGACATGGCCGAATTACTACTTCTACCACAACACGATTCTGCGTTCCGATCCGGCCTGGCGTGGCTACTACGGATTTGGCTCGGGCGGCCAGGGAACCCGCAGAACAACCCGCCGTGTGCTCAACAATATTTTCGTGCAGGCCCAGGGGATTCCCGGCCTCAACTTCGCTTCCGGCACGGACGACATCTTCGTTGACGGCAACATTCACTGGGGACTACTCGATGGCCCTGCCTATCAGGAAGACTTTTTCGTGAAGCATTCCAACTGGAGATCATTTCCCGACCGGACAAAACCGGAAGGCTGGATGGAGCACGACCTCTTCGCCGATCCAAAACTCACCCGGCTGACCGCCGACGCCAACGCAGATTTTGACCCGAGCCTTCAAAGCAGCAGCCCGGCAGTCGACGCGGGTGTCACGATTTCCCCCGACTGGTTCGACCCGCTTAAAGCACAGGACTCCGGAAAACCGGACATTGGCGCTCTACCGCTGGGCGTCCAAACCGAACCGGTCGGACTGCACGCTGGCACCTCTGCGAAGCCTCTTTGAAATTGTCGCCGCCCCCGAGGCTTGCCGCGGTACTGACATCTTCGTCAGCGGTAAAACCAGCCAACCGGAATCGATCGGAATCGGCACGACAGATCGCGGCCTTCGCCACTTTCCCAGTAGCTCATCACCGCCCGATCGCGGACAAACGTCAGGCTTGTATAAGAAAAGGTTTTGCTGGCGTCGGACTCAAGATTGCCGACATTCTTCCAGGTCAGACCTTCGTCGGAAGAAATCGCTGCCGTCAGCGGCGTTCGTTTTCCGCCGTGACCAGCTCCGGGCGTGAACGTGTCGTTGAAAATCAACACAAGGTCGCCGGTCGACGGAATTCGTCTCAGCGTCGACGGCGCTTCCGGAGCCCGCACACCCAGAGATTCCAGCTGGCTCCAGGTTTCGCCGCCGTCGCTGGAGTAGCTCTTGCCGATGTAGCCAAGCTGAGTTCGGACGATCATCAGTACCCGCCCGTCGTTCAGTTCGACAACTTCCGGCTCCATCGCCCCCCGTTTCGGAGCATCGAGATGTCCCTTGCCCTTTCTCCAGGACTGACCGCCATCGTCGGAGAGATAACAGTGCGAAACGAAGTGGTTAATCGTCTTAACATCAGCCGTTGAAGCCGCGGGTACAAGCAGCCGACCTGACGACAGCTGAGTCACTCGATCGTTGTTGATAACGTGGTAACCAGCGTCCGCTGTCACGAGTGTCGCATTGCCGAAAGTCTGCCCCTCGTCGACGGAAGTTCGCACGAACATGTCGAGATCATTGACATCATTTTTCTGAAGATAAAACATCGAAATGCCGGATCCAATCCGACGCAGCGTCACGCTCATGACATTCATCCCGCCGGTGTTCTGCTGAAGCTCTCGCGGCGAGCCCCAGGTCTGACCGCCGTCATGTGAAACTCGCCCAACGATGTGAGCTTTCGCGAAGTCACTGCCGCTGTCCTGAAACTCAGTCACGGCAAACAGCAACGCACCATCAGCCAGTTCGACGATGGAACCTTCTGTGTAACGAGGATTTTTTTTTGTCGCTGGCCAGAGCAGTGTCGACACATCGTCGGTCCGAGCCAGTCCGGCAGGCCGCGACAGAAACAGCAGCGACTGCGCCGCCCGATATCTGGCATCGGCATAGGGATCGTCGAGCATCTTTGTCAGCGCTGCGGCGAGACCAACCGCCCGAGCATCTCCGGCAAATGTTGCCCCATAAGTCCGCACTGCCGGATCGTCACTCGTCAGGCTTTTCGTGAGCCCCTTCAGCCCGTCCGGATCGCCGAGTGCCGCGAGCGAGTTATCAAAGTAAGCACGAGTCAGCTCGTCGGGACACCGCGAAAGATGCTTCTTCAGCAGCGGGATATCGCTGGCCGTGCCAATGCGTCCCAGAACCCATGCACCGAGCTT
Organism: Rhodopirellula sp.; assembly: GCA_013203845.1. Lineage (GTDB taxonomy): Bacteria > Planctomycetota > Planctomycetia > Planctomycetales > Planctomycetaceae > JABMPE01. Next base: position 4,130 of record JABMPE010000288.1, read on the forward strand.
GTAGATTTCGGGATCTTCCTGATCGAGAATCGACCGCAGAAACGTCATTGCTTCGGGGTTGCCGCAGCGTCCCAGAGCCGCCGCCGCCATGACTCGCAGTCGAAGATTCTCCGTCTGCTCAAAAGCTCGTCGCATGGCAACGCCATCGCCGATTTCCTCGACCTTGTAAAGACTCTCGGCTGCGTGAATATGCCCGAAGTCGTCCTTGCCGGCAAGAATCTCCAGCATCACGCTTCGCTTCTGGCGATCCCCTGCGCGAATCAGTTCGCGACTGACACCGCACCGCTGTTGATCATCGAGCTTTGTGGCCAGCATCGGCTCAAGCTGCTTTCGCACGACGTCGCCATACCCGCCCAGCGTCAGCCCTTCCGCCGCATGAATCGACGGCCAGAACGCGTCGCTGTGAAGTCCTTCTGTCAGAATCTCAACGCACCTCACTTTAACATCATCACTCAATTGAATCGTGCCTTGAGGGTCGACCGCCTGGCCCTGGCCAAACAACACAGAATGGGACAACACGAATACAACAGCGGCACACGCAGTAAGTAGTCGGCTCATGACAGCTCCTTCAGGAAGACAAGGACGCGGTCATGCTAACTTCGCAGTCACTGCCGAGCCATCGACACCGAACATCAGAACTGAACGTCAATCCGCATAGTCGGGCTACTGAATCACCGTGACCCAGAACGGCGTCCCGTTAATAACCGAGTACCCGAAGCCCGCCTGAGTTCCACCGCTCAACATGATCGAGTGATGAGCTGGCGAATAGATCCAGCCCGTGACGGCTCCTTCGGGATCATACGGCCCCGAATGAATGATCTCTGGCCAGCCGAGGTTGCTGTGCTGGTACCAGCCGGTCGAGGCCATCCAGTGGGCGTGCCTTTGAGCAGCCATACACATCGCAGGATTGATCCTGAGCGGGGACAGGCCATACCTCGCCCGCTCCTGATTCTGAAGCTCCATCATCCGCAGCAGTGTCGGGTGTTGAATCAGCCACTCCTGAGCAGCCTGCTGATCAGCTTCCATCTGCAAAACGGCATCTGGTTCCAGAGCGATCGAAAGGGCAAAACAAGTTGCAGCGACGCATCCAAGCATATCTCTGACTCCTGATTTCTGAGTGCTCCGATTGAGGGAGCCCACACTGGTTTCGATTCCCGAAAAAATGTCCGAAGCTCTGCTCGGAGATCACCTGAAACGACGACCGAACGCTCTCCCCGGACTTTCGTCACCGACGCGTTCGCAACCGACTCCCAACGTTGAACGGCAATACCGACGCCGCTGGAGTTCTCAAAGCATTCGCGTGATGAAGCTTGATCAGCGTTCGGATTGCCTGTGGCTCATCGCATTCATGCGAAGTCACAAACGACGTACGCCGTCCAGCGTCCTGCTGGCAGGTCCCGTCAGGCTCACATCCAGTGAAGCCTTCAAAGCAGAGCAAAACTGCCGATTGCGACGAATTCGCAAGATACGCAAATCCGGCAGAGCTTAACGGTGCGGGAAACTAGTCGCTTTGAGGACTCACTGCAAACTGTTGAGCAGAACGCCGCGACACGATCTTTCTGACCCGACCAATTATGTTCAATTACGGCCAAGCGGCAATCTACGCTCACGAGGCCGGCCTGGATTCGCCGAAACCGTGATCCAGTAGCATCAGCATCTGAACTTGCGACCTCGCAGACACAGAGCTAGATTCCACATCCAGCGCCACCGTAGCTCAGTTGGCAGAGCGACGCTTTCGTAAAGCGTAGGTCGTGAGTTCGAGTCTCACCGGCGGCTCTTTTTAAGTCTATGCTGGATCACGACTTGTGATCACCTGCCGACCCCGGCTGTGCAGCGAAAACCCTGTTCTACGACTTTTCGTACGACATTTGGGAGCTGCACGATGCCGCGTAAAAAGAAGCCGGGTTACTGGCATCACCGACCGAGCGGACAGGCCTACGTCAGAATTGACGGCAAGGATCACTATCTCGGCCTGTACGATTCGCCAGAGAGTCGCGATCGGTACGAAGAACTCATCCGAGGTTGGACGTTGGACCAATCTGCTGATCGGTTCACAATCACAATCGATGAGCTTGCTCTTCGATACATCCAGCACTGCGAGTCGTACTACCGCAAGAACGGGACACCAACGACCGAGGTCGGAAAAACGCGCAAAGCCCTGAAGGTCGTGATCACTCTGTCCGGGCAGAAGCGAGCCAGAGACTACGGCCCGCAGAATCTTCTGGCAGTTCGCGACGAAATGATCGGTCGGGGTTGGCGAAGAATCACGATCAACCAGCAAATCGGTCGAATTCGCCGCTGCTTCAAATGGGGCGTTCTGCAAGAACTGGTTCCTCCGGAAGTTCTGACAGCATTGGAAACCGTTCCGGGCCTTCGCGCTGGTCGATCCGAGGCGAAAGAATCAAATCCCGTCACGCCGGTTTCACTTGACGCTGTGGAGGCCATCAGGCCGTTCGTAGGGCGTCAGGTTTGGGCGATGATCCAACTTCAGTTGCTGACACAGGGATGAGGCCCGGCGAGGCCACACAGATGCGAGGCAGCGACATCACAATGGGCGGTGAACTTTGGGAGTACCGCCCCGCATCGCATAAGACAGAGCATCACAGCCGTGGGCGCGTAATCATTCTCGGTGGGGAAGCTCAGAAGATTGTCCGGGAATTCCTGCGAACCGACACGACTGAATTTCTCTTTCGCCCCGAAGACTCGCGCCGGGAATTCGAAGAACGACGGAAGGCAGCGAGAAAAACACCGATGAGTCCGTCACACATGATTCAAAAAAGAAAGGCGAAGCCCAAGCGAAAGCCGGGCCAGCGTTACGGCACTGCCGCTTACGGGGCAGCAATCAGAAAAGCGTGCGAACGGGCTTTCGGCATGCCGGAGGAATTGCGCAACGTCTCGACCGAGCTTCCGGTAGCGGAACGAGTTGCAGGCAAAGGCTTGTGCATGGCGTGAGCAACACACCTGGCACCCGCACCAATGGAGACACACGGCGGCAACCGAAATCCGGCGAACGTTCGGCATCGAAGCCGCGCAGGTTGTACTTGGTAACTCCAACATTTCGACGGCTGAAATCTACGCCGAGAAGGACCGAAGTTTGGCCGAGCGGGTGATACAGCAGCGCGGTTGAACTACAAATCGAAGCACTTTGCCGGGAGCGACTGATCATCGCGCCGATTCGGTCTGGCGGCGGGTTCCTCTTTGCCCCGTGGTCAGACCGGGTCACTCGGCTTCAGCAAAGAGGACAAACGCGATGGGTAAACGCAACGCTGAACGCGCAGGCCGTGCGTTCGAAAAGCGATTACCCGATGATCTCGTGGTGGACTTCACCGTGAACGTCGGTCAGCCGGAAGTCGCGACCGCTGTAGCGGTAGGTCAGCTTCGTATGGTCCATGCCGAGCAGATGCAGGATCGTCGCGTGCAGGTCGTGGACGTGCATCCGTTTGTCGACGGCGTGTACGCCAAGCTCATCCGTCGCACCGTGGATATAACCCCCTTTGGTGCCTCCACCGGCCAGCCAGGTGGTGAAGCCGGTGTTATGATGGTTCCGGCCTTTCGAGCCCTGGGCCGTCGGGGTTCGCCCGAACTCGCCGCCCCAGATGATGAGCGTGTCTTTCAGCAGACCTCGCGCTTTGAGATCCGCGATGAGCGCTGCGATTGGCTGATCGCTTTTGCCGGCATCCCGTTTGTGGTCCATGATGTCGCCGTGAGCGTCCCA
>JABMPE010000289.1 GCA_013203845.1 Rhodopirellula sp.
ATATCAGACGGCGCACGGTGCGCAGTCCGGCTGCTTCAACAGGGTGGTACCTTGAAGCGCACGCGGGCGAAATCGTGGACTCTTCCCTTGTGAAGATTGCGGCGTGATATCAGAAGAGCATGGATGCAAAGGTGGAACTCCAGTGAGGAGGCAACAGAATGTTGGTACTGTCAAGGAAGCCAGGCGAACGAATCCTGATCGGTGATCAAGTAGCGATTACCATTGTGCGAATCGGTCCAAACACCGTTCGTCTCGGGATTGATGCACCACGTGACATGAACATTGTGCGAGAAGAACTTTGTGCTGAGAAAAGTGCAGAGGCTGATCTGGTCACTCATCGACCAACAGCACCAAGGTAATCGCGGAATGAAGATCATCTAAGCAGCCTGCCACTTCGGCGGGCTGCTTTGTTATGCGCGGTGGTCGATTTCCATGTTCAGAACCTGTTATCAACTGGAAACCTGCCTGCCTCTTTCGAAACGGGATTGTCACCGTGCCATGTCGGGATTGTCACCGTGCCATGTATTGTCGTCAGAATGTGCCACACGTCGACGATTCGGCGATCTGATTCAATCACCGTCACTCGGGTTGACCAGTAACGCTTTAAGACCGGATGACGAGAGAGCACGAACCTTGTCGGATTCGCCCCTGGCGAACATGACATAACCTTCGGTTCCGCACCTTTGCGGTTTCTCAAGCAGATCAATTCCGGACGATGGCCCCAGCACGCTGACCGCTGAAGCGAGGGCGTCGGCCATCATCCCCGTCGGAGCAACGATGGTCACGCTGCTTCTCTGGTTCAGCCCGAGCCCGGTCTTTGGATCAACGATGTGCGAATACCGTCGACCATCAATCACGACGCTCTGATAAGCATCTCCTGAAGTCGCCACCGCCTGATTACAGATTTTCAGCCGAGGAACCGCGTCACCTTCCGGCGACTTATCCGCTTGGCCCTTTGAAATCCCAAGGCCCGACTTGCGCTGCCGCAGAGCCTCGATTGCTACGATCCAGAAATCCGCATTCGGCGGCGGATCGCCAGCAACGATATCACCACTCGCGTCGACAAGTGCTCGGTTCAAACCATGTTCGGCGAGCACTCTCAATGCCTCATCCGCAGCAAAACCTTTGGCGATTCCGCCAAAATCGAGCCGCATGCCGTCCCGAAGAAGTTCAACCGTCTTTAACTGCGGATCAACTCGGACGAACTGATAGTCGACAAGTTTTCGTTCCGCCTCAAGCCGATCAGGCTCCGGCATCAACTCACGCCGCCTCGCTCTCCGCCACAGTTTGGTCAGCGGCCCGACCGTCACATCAAACGCTCCGTCAGTTTCGCGTGATAGCCGCAGACTCGCGTCAAGAACGGTGCACAACTCGTCGCTCACGGTGATGGGGCGACCTGGTCCAGACGCCTCGCATAACCGTCGAATTTCGCTGGAGCTGTCGTAGTCGGAAAAGATCCCGTTGAGCTCGCGAACTCGTGCGTATGCTGCTTCGGCGGCCTTGTTTGCAACGTCAGAATCCGAGCCGTACACTGACAAACGAAAAATGACTCCCATTTCGACGCGTTCGAAATCAAAGCGTCGCAGGCCTGCATCAGCTCCATCTGCGTCTCGCAATGACGCGACAAACACCATGACAAGGATAAAGCCGTAGCTGACAATCTGCCGAGTAAGTCTGTTCATGGCACTTGCTCAATTCTCGTCGGGACACACCGCAAAACTCTCCGGCAATCCTATCTATTCAGCGAGAGTTCGCATCCGGCAATCGTAATCTTTGCTTTCGGAACTCACGATCCATGACACTTCGTACCATTATTCTGGCATCGGTTTGCAGCGTAGCCGCCTCGGTGCTGCTCAGCTCAAATCTGCAGGCAACAGCAGCCGACAAGCAACCTGATCCCACCGCGATGAAACCCTACATTGAGGAAATCGGAGGCGTCGGAGTCAAGTTCGACATGCTGCCGATTCCGGGTGGCGAGTTCATGATGGGCAGTCCGGAATCCGAAGCTAACCGCAACAAAGATGAAGGGCCGCAGGTCAAGGTGAAAATCGAGCCTTTCTGGATGGGCAAGCACGAAGTCACCTGGGATGAGTACGACATCTGGAGCTTCCGTCTCGATATTCAGCGTCGCAAGATCGCCGGCACTGAACCAACAAAGCTGGACACTGTTGCTGACGCTGTGACTCGTCCAACCCCGCCTTACACGGACATGACTTTTGGGATGGGACACGATGGCTTTCCGGCCATCTGTATGACTCAGCACGCCGCGAAAATGTATTGCCGGTGGCTAAGCGAAAAGACTGGACATTTCTACCGACTGCCGACCGAAGCCGAGTGGGAATATGCCTGCCGTGCCGGTAAGACAACTGCTTACTCGTTCGGCGACAGCCCTGACGACCTTGGTGAGTACGGCTGGTTTTATGACAACAGCGACGAGATGTACCACGAAGTCGGCAGGAAGAAGCCAAATCCCTGGGGCCTCTACGATATGCACGGCAACGTGTCCGAATGGGTGCTCGACCGTTACGACGCCGACTGGTACGCCAGAGGAGCCGGCAAGTCCCCGCTCAACGTTCCCACCGACATGTATCCGCGCATCGTTCGTGGCGGTTCCTGGGACGATGATCCTGACGGACTCCGCAGTGCCTCCCGTTATGCCTCTGATCCTGAGTGGAAATTTCAGGACCCACAGATCCCCAAAAGCATCTGGTATCACACGGATGCCCTGCATGTCGGTTTCCGAGTTGTTCGTCCGTTGAACCCACCAGGCCTGGAAGAACGAAAGAAGCTCAAGCTGGACCCCGAGCCAGAAATCGCCGCACAAGGTCGAGCCGGCTAATCAGGCGAGGCGAAAGTCATCGCCCCTCAGCAACTGACAGTCACTATTTCATCTTTCACTTTCACCTGTCCGTTTAATTCCAAATCCGGTTCTGGAGACCACCATGACTGACAAGACCCCGAATACCAGCTCGCGCCGCGACTTCATGAAGTCGTCAACTGTTGCCGCTGCCGGAGCAAGCGCCTTCGCCAGCCTTGCACTCCCGCGCGGGGCGTTTGCCAGTAATGACGACACCATTCGGATTGCTCTGATCGGAGCCGGTGGTCGCGGAACAGGAGCAGCTAATCAGGCACTGAGCACCGTTGGTTCGGTTAAGCTCGTCGCCATTGCTGATGCTTTCCAGGATCACATCGACGCCAAACTTCCGGCTCTGCAGAAAGCACATGGCGATCGCGTTGCTGTCGACAAAGACCACCAGTTCACCGGTTTCGACGCCTACAAAAAAGTCATGGCGATGCAGGATGTTGATCTCGTCATCCTGGCAACACCACCAGGCTTCCGTCCGATTCATGTCGAAGCTGCCGTCGCTGCGGGCAAGCATGTCTTCATGGAAAAGCCTGTCGCCACCGACGCTCCTGGCGTTCGCAGAGTTCTGGAAGCAGTCAAGGTCGCGAAAGAGAAAGACCTGAAGATCGGAGTCGGTCTGCAGCGGCATCACCAGAAGACTTATCTCGAAACACTGCAACGAATCTGGGACGGAGCGATTGGCGATGTCGTCGCCATGCGTTGCTACTGGAACGGTGCTGGAGTGTGGGATCCCCGCAAGAACCGCGATGAGGTCAGTGGCGAAATGGAATACCAGCTGCGCAATTGGTACTACTACACATGGCTGTGCGGCGACCACATTTGCGAGCAGCACATCCATAACCTCGACGTCTGCAACTGGGTCAAGGGCAACAGCCACCCGGTTGAATGTCAGGGAATGGGCGGTCGAGAGGTTCGTACCGATAAGAAGTACGGCGAAATTTTCGACCACTTTGCTGTCGAGTACACCTACGACGACGGCACTAAGATGTTCAGTCAGTGTCGCCATATCCGCGGCTGCTGGAACAGTGTCACCGAGCACGCTCACGGCACCAAGGGAAACGCCGATCTCAGCGGAGCAAAGATCACTGGCGAAAACGCCTGGGAATATGGTCGTAAGGCTCCCAAGAATGATCCTTACCAGACTGAGCATGACGACCTGTTCGCCGCCATTCGCAACAACACGCCTTACAACGAAGGCGAATACGGTGCCAACAGCACCCTGACCGCCATCATGGGCCGTATGGCCGTCTACGGTGGCAAGACCGTCAAGTGGGAAGACGCTCTGAATTCGCAGATCGACCTCATGCCGGAAACCTACACCTGGGACACCATTCCCAACGTCAAACCAAATGCTGACGGCGTCTACCCAATCGCCATTCCTGGTGTTACCAAAACCGTCTAACCACTTTAAACCATTGAAGGGTCGGTCAGCGTTGGCCCTTGAGCAAACCGGACGATTACAATGACCTGTCGGAATCGATTCCGGCAGGTCATTTCTTCTGCGCTCGCGACTTCAGATTGAATCAGGCCGAAACAGTCTCGGCGGCCACAGTCGCCAGACACAAGCTGAATGGGGACGAACTTCGGATGGTTGAACTGACGAACGAAATCATCGACTACCAGACACTGACCGAGCAGATCCGCTCGAATCAGGCGGGTGCGGTGGTCCTGTTTCTCGGGACGGTTCGCGAGATGACTGCAGGGCGACAGACGCTGGCCCTGGACTATGATGCTTTCCATGAGATGGCCATCGCCAGGATGGAAGAACTGGAAACCGAGGTCAGGCAACGATGGCCGGTCACCAATGTTGGCATCATTCATCGTCTCGGCCATCTCGAACTCGGCGAAATCAGTGTCGCGGTAGCAGTCAGCAGTCCACACCGCGAACTGGCTTTTGAAGCTGGCAAGTACCTGATCGACACGCTCAAAATAACCGTGCCTGTCTGGAAGAAGGAAAACTGGTCCGACGGCACCACCGAGTGGGTTCACCCCGGAACTGGAGAACCCATGGCTGACGCCCCAGACACGAAGTCGCTCAACCACTGACACGGCTCTGATCACTGACTCCAGCAATACTGACCCAAACAATTCGGTCTTTCCCATGTCCGACAAACTTATCGACAGCTTTGGCAGGGTTCACAACAACCTGCGGATCAGCGTGACGGACCGTTGCAACATCCGCTGCTTCTACTGCATGCCTGCAGACAATGTCGAATTCATGAACCGAGCGGACCTCCTCAGTTTCGAGGAAATCGAGCGATTTGTCCGCATCGTTGCACCACTTGGCGTCAACAAAATCCGTCTGACCGGCGGCGAACCGCTCGTACGACGAGACATGCATCAGCTCGTCGAGAAACTGGTTGCGATCGACGGCATCTCCGACATCGGGCTAACGACCAACGGCATTCTCTTCGGCGAACAGGCTCAGCAGTTGTTCGATGCGGGACTCAGCCGAGTGAACATCAGCCTCGACGCGCTGGACGCTGGACGCTTCAAACAGATCACCCGACGCGAAGGCTACGAGAAAGTTGTTGAAAGTATCCACATCGCCAAAGCCGTCGGCTTTGATCCCGTCAAAGTGAACGCGGTCTCAATTCGTGGCATGACCGAAGATCAGATTGTTCCGTTCGGCCAGTTTGCTCGCGACACCGGTGTTGACGTTCGTTTTATCGAGTTCATGCCACTCGACGCTGACAACGCCTGGGAACGCGACAAAGTCCTGGTCGCCTCAGAAATCATTGAGTGCCTGACTCGTGAAATCATGCCTCTGGTTCCGATCGGAGAACACGACCCCAGCGCCCCGGCGACCGACTTTCAGTTTGAAGACGGCGTTGGCCGAGTCGGATTCATCGCGTCCGTCAGCCAGCCATTCTGCATGAACTGCAACCGTTTTCGGATCACGGCGGACGGCAAAATTCGCAATTGCCTGTTCAGTCTGGAAGAGACGGACCTGAAAACGCTGCTTCGCGACGGTGCTGACGACGCGATGATCATTCAGGCCGTGCAGGATTCGATTACGGCCAAAAAAGAAGGACACGAAATCAACACGGCAAAGTTCATCCAGCCTGACCGTCCGATGCACTCCATCGGTGGCTGACCCGCTGACGATCTCCGAATTTGAGACAACGCTCACGGACACGCATACTCACACGCTGCCAGTCGATTCGTCAGTACGTCAGTCAGGGCTTGTGCCATGAAAACGTTCATCTGCCACTGTCTCTTCAACACCGGGATGTTTCTGCTGGTGAATTCGTCAGTGGTTGCACAACCGATGGTCTACACAACGACTCCGCTGCAAACGAATGGTGATCGGTTTTTCGAATCAACGAACATGCACTGGTCTCTGCACGGGCCGAATTTCTTCGCCACCTTCGGCAGTCCGAATATCGGAATCCCTCCTTTCGGCGGCTACAACCCGAACGCCGGTATTTCATCGGGCTGGGCATTCAACTCGGGCAAATCCTCAGGCAACTTCGGCTTCAACCTCTCGCAGGGATACCAGCGTTTCAGCACCACGACCGCACCGTCATTGATGACAACGAACGGGCAAACCGGCCAGTTCTTCCGTGGAGTGCAACGACCATTCATTTACTCGCTCGCCCCTGTAGTTCCGACTGGTGGCGCGTTTTTCTCCACCTCGAGCCCGGCCTTTCATCAGCAGTACGAGCTTCCGTCGAGCGTTGCCGAGCGCGTTCTTCGAGGCGACCTTGTTTTGCCTCCGCCTCGCTCAGCCACTCGCAGCGCGGCCGTTCACAGCCCCGCGCACACCGAAAATGCTCCGTCCGATCCGGCGGCGACACGAATCAACGCTGCTCACGTCTGGTTTCAGAATACACCGCAGCGTAACACGGCCCCACAGCGTAGCATGGCCCCGCCGACGCCACGCTCATCAGTCGACGCTGCACAACCAGAAATCGGCGACACCTTGAAGCCACAGGAACCAGAGGCGGGAGCCAACAATGCTGCGGCCTTCAGGAGTTCGTCAGTGGCTCCAACGCCACCGCATGCAGACATCGCTTCTCAACAAATTGCGGAAGTCTACTTTCAACGCGGCCTCGCCGCAGAAGCCAAGGCCGACACGGCAAAGGCCAGCTTTCTGTTCCGCATCGCGGCTGATCGAGCATCCGGAAAGCTTAAAGATCAAATTGATCAACATCTTCGATCGCTCGCGTCTGAATGAGCATTGGCAGAAACTCGCCAGGTCGCCGGATTCGCACCGAACAGGCAGGCATTACTTCCGGGGAACATGGTCGGCGTCCAGTTCGCAGTCCGGCAGTGCCATCTGGAGCCGCATCAATCCTTCGGCAGAAATCTTCGACCCTACCAGCGTCAGCTGCTGCAGGTTTCGAAGAAGTTTCAGATCGGCAACGCCCGCATCGTCGATTTTTGCGCCGACAAGATTCAGTGTCTTCAGTTGAGACATCTCTGAGAGCGTTTTCAATCCCGCGTTCGTAATTTTGGGACCGGCAAAGCCTTCCGAATACAGCAGCGTCAGACTGTTGAGATGTTTCAGCGACGTCAGGTGCTTCAACCCCGCATCACTCATCGGGGTCAGACTGAGGTTGAGTTCCTGCAGCTTTTCGAACGGTTTCAACTCCTTCAGCGTCTCGTCAGTGATCGCGTTACCGTACAGGTTCAGCCATTCGAGCTCCCGAAGTTCGACCAGTTTCCGCAGTCCTGCCGCTGAAATTCGACTTGGTTCGAAAGCCGTTTTCCTGAGATTAAGTGACCGCAGCTTTTTCATCCGGGCCAGCATGTCGCAGGATTCGTCCGACACATTGTCACAGAATTCAAGATCGAGCGCGACGAGTTCCGGCAGCTCGGCGACATAAGCAAGACCTGCACGGCCGACACTCGTTCCTGCGACGCTGAGAGTCCTCAGGCTCTTCGCCATTCTCAGCGGTTCGAGTGTTGCATCATTGATGTTCTGACACACCTCAAGATTCAGCCCGACCAGCTGCTTCAATCCCGCCGCCTGACGCACGCCTTGCACACCGATTCGACTGCCCGCCAGATCCAGTACGAATGGCGACTGCAATTGTCGCAGCTCGTTAATGACAGCTTCATTCAGCGAGCCATCTGCACCGAGCTGCTTATCAGACAAGATAATGACAGCAAGCGGTCCCTGCCCATCGACGACCGCAACGTCCCAAAACCGATCCTGATCCTGCTTCGCCTGTGACGTCGCCGTGGTCCCCGCAGCAGCCCTGAATTCGACGATTGCTCCCAGCCGGGCCAGTTCCGAAAACTCAGGACCAACTTTCGGCGGAGCTGGCTGCGGAACGTCGGGTTCATCACCGCGAATGTTGTAAACGGATAGTTCATCCTGTTCCCTGAGAAAGAGTTTCCCATCGGAGATTACGGGATGCGACCAGCTATCACCGCCGGCGCTTGCCAGCTTGAATGTCCCTTTGAGCCGATAATCTTCAGCGTTCGCTTCGATCAGCGCAACAACTCCATCCTGATAATGAAAGTAGAGATGCCCGTCGGCTGCGACGACTGAGGCGGACCCGGTGCCTGCCCCTCGCTGTTTCCAGAGGATATCGCCGGTCTCAAAATCGAGGCACGTTGGCAACCCGTTATTGCTGCCGTGCCCTCCAAAAATGTGATCGCCAATCAGGACGAATCCGCCGTGATGATTCTGAAAACGATTGCCCTTCAAGCGGTAGACTTCGCGTGCCGTCACGCCGGTGCCGGAGTCGTCACGTTCAATTTTCAGCAACACTCCACCAGCGTGATAGCCATTGGCAGAGAACACAAAATCTCCGCGAACCAAGGGCGTTGGGATGTTTGCCGTCTGATTGGCGATGTCGTTGTAACCCCACAGAAAACGCCCCGTCTCTGCTTCGATACCGATCAGTCCGCGTCCAACCAGCTGCACATACTGCCGTACTCCCGCCGCGTGCGAGATGGCAATAGACGAGAACGCCGACCCATCGCGGCCCTTCTTCCCGATGTCCGGCATGGTCGATTTCCAGATGACGTCACCAGAACGGCGGTCAAGTGCGACAATCATCGCGTCGGCTCCGCCAGGAGTGCAGACCAGCAAGTCTCCATCGACCAGCGGAGACTCGCCGTAGCCGCGACCGGACATCAATCGACCCCCGAAATCCTCGACAAAACTGTGCTGCCAGATAATTTCGCCGTCTGCCACTCTCAGGCAAACAAGCTCGCCGTCGGGGTCAATGGCGTACACGAAGTCGCCATGCACCGTCGGTGTAGCCATCACGTTGCGGGCGGTCGTTCCGATCCTGCTCGCCCATCTCTGCCTGCCGGTTGGCAACTCAATCGCGAAGCAGTACACGTCTTTGTCAATCCGTCCCGTGGTGAAGACAAGCCCCGAGGACACGACCACGCTTGAGTACCCTTTGCCGATCCCGGATGCTTTCCATTCGAGAGGCGGCCCGTCGGCAGGCCAGGACTCGATCAGCCCTGTTTCCTTCGAGACAGCATTGCGATTCACGCCTCGCCACGCTGGCCAGTCGTCAGCACTCGCCGACACACTCGCTGCTACAACGATCAGCGAGACAATCGTTCGATTGAAACCGGAAGAGTGGATGCTACTGTCGAGCATGACCGTCTTTCTGCAAGCTCTTACAAAAGACCGGACACAACTTCCCCACGCGAAATTGGAAGCGGCTGCCCCTGTCGGTTATTGATGAGAGTTCTGGGATTGATGCCTTTAAGATGAAACATTGTCGCCGCGATATCCCAGGGAGCGACGTCGTTGGCGATGGGGTAAGCAGCGCTTCGATTCGATTCTCCGAATATTTGCCCGCGAGCAACGCCGCCGCCAGCCAGCAGCATCGAATAACAATCCGGCCAGTGATCCCGTCCGGCGTCTTTATTGATCTTCGGCGTGCGTCCAAATTCTCCCAGACACACAACGAGTGTTGAATCCAGCAGTCCGCGAGTGTCGAGGTCCTCAAGAAACGTCGCTAAAGCCTGATCGAACGGCGGCAGCATCGTCCGCAGCCGTGGATAATTTCTGCTGTGAGTATCCCACTGGTCAGCGTTCAACTTCGACCAGTTAACCGTGATCAGCGGAATGTGAGCCTCAACCAATCGGCGTGACATCAGCAGCGTCTGACCAAACCGCGTGCGTGTGTACGAATCCCGAAGACGTTGCGGTTCATCAGCAAGTTCGAACGCTCGTCGAGTTTCTGAAGAACCCAGCAACCCGAACGCCCGCTCGTACAGGTCGCTGAATCCTGAAAGCTGACGATGTCCCACCCCCTGCTCCGCGGCGTCGATCGATGAAAGTAACTGCCGACGTCCAGTCAGTCGACTGTGCTCGACGCCTTCCGGCAATGTAACGCCATCGACTCGAAACGACTTCTCGCCAGGATCATCCGGAACTCGCAGTGCATCGAAACCTGGACCAAGAAAGCCGGCATTCTGACCGGCCAGCGGCGGCCTTGCCCCCTGATGCATCACCGGGCCAAGCACGACAAAATCCGGCACGGGCTGCGCCGTTGGAGACAGCCTGCTCACGATAGAGCCGTACGTCGGAAAATCGTCAGGCTGCGCCGTCGTATTCGTACCAGGCAGCGGATGAGGTTGGCCCGTGAGAGCCGTGTAGGCTGCGGAGCCGTGCTCAAAATCGCGATGTGTCACCGAACGAACGATGGCGTATCGGTGAGCCTGTTGCGCCAGTTTGGGAAGCTGCTCACTGATCTGCGTTCCGGAAACGCTGGTTGAGATCGGCTGAAACTCGCCGCGCAGGACAGACGGCGCCTCAGGCTTTGGATCCCACAAATCCTGCTGACCCGGACCTCCCCATAGAAAGATCACCACGATCGACTTCGCCTGACCAAACCGGGCACCACCAGGCTCCCCCGCCTGGACCTCCGTCGCCGCCAGCAAGTCCGTGAACGTCACCCCGAACGCGGTCGACGAACCAACCTCCAGCAAACGTCGCCTTGTGATACGACGACGCACGTGTTCGCTGCGCTGCTGGCTGAGTTTTTTAGTCATCGGGCCACGACTATGTGCATTGAACCTGAATCCGACAACTCAATGTATTCATAACGAACCCAAGATTGAATCACGCGGAATCCACCGCCACCCGCAGTGTCAAGTTGAGCAAAGAACGCAGCACATACTAATCCTGAGGGATGGCGGACCTGAGACCTGATTCAACAGCATCGCGGGGGCCGCTGCAATGACCGTTCGACTTCTCCTTGCGACATTTGCGTGAGGGAAACGAATCACCCCAAACCTCGTATGTTTATACAATGCCCCGCCAAGTTCCGAATTGTCCGCCATGAAGAATTTGTCAGTCATGAATGAAACCGTCAACGTTCTATTGCTCAATCTACGAATCCAAACGAGATTCTGGACTTGTCTCACAGATTTCTCACTTTCACCGAGAAGCGACGTTTGCATCCACGAGGGCCAAAGCTACTATTCAGGTCGCAATTACAGGGCGATTAGCTCAGTTGGCTAGAGCGCCACGTTTACACCGTGGA
>JABMPE010000290.1 GCA_013203845.1 Rhodopirellula sp.
CTGGGAATGTGTGGAGCCTTCGGCGTCCCATACCTGCTGACGTTTCTGGCAATGGGAATGACGGTTGCCAACGCGTCGGACCAGGTGAAAGAAATCGGCAGTGTTTTGCAGCGAGTGACCGGCCTGCTGTGTGTGCTGTTTTTCGCAATTCACGGAGCCGAGCTGAATCCCGGCCTGCTGTTCAGCGCCAGCGAAAGCAGCCTGCTGATTATCGCCGGAGGTTACGTCCTGCTTCGCTCGACCGGAAAATTTTTCGGCATCTACATTGCCGCGAGGAAGGGCGATCAGGTTGTTCGAAAATGGCTGGGCCCGACCCTCATTGCCCAGGCCGGAGCGGCCATTACCCTGGCCTCGATGGCCGCCGCTGACGGAGAGGCCGGTCTCGGCGAAACGGGCAAGCAGCTTCAACTCGTCATTCTGAGTACGGTCGTCATCTTCGAACTGATCGGGCCGATTCTGATTCAGACATCGGTCATCCAGGCCGGCGAGGTGCCCGTCTCCCAGATCATCGCCCGTTCCGCCACTGGACCCATTGAAGAACTGCTCGCCCTGATCAACAGACTGCGAGTGGCTTTCGGTTTCAACCCGTTTGAGGGTCGATCGGCAAGTGAGATCACCGTCGGGCAGGTCATGCGGCGAAACATCAAAGGGATTGACTCGCGGGCGAAGTTCGAAGAAGTCCTGGACTACATCGAAGACAGTCACATCAACTCGAACCCGGTGATCAATCAGGACGGACAACTTGTCGGTGTCATCCGCTACTCCGATTTGCGGGACGTTCTGTTTGATCCTGGCTCCTCGCATCTGGTGCGCGCCGACGATCTGGCGGGCCCGGTTTCAAAAACAATCACGCCGGACGCCCACCTGGACGAAGTCTGGCAGTATCTGCGATCCGGGCGCGACGACTGCATTCCCGTCCTCGCCAGTGCCGAGACGAACGAATACGTCGGCCTGATTCGACGCAAAGATGTCTTGCGATATTTCGCGGGCAGCCCGACCGCGAGCGTTTTGCCGCCGGAGGCACAGGATGTCTGACCCTCCGCGTGTAACCAGTCAACAGGGTGGGCTTTGCCCACCGATCCTTCGCAAATCAACGCTCGCTCAATTGGTGGGCAGAGCCCACCCTGTTTCACTGATCACACGCATTTGACTGATGAAATAGTTCTTCCGTTCAACACAGGGTTTTCAGAATGCCATTTCGAAAACTTCCGGGTAACGCGTCATTGATTGCAGTCCTGACCTGCATGTCAGTTTTGCTGCTGACCAGACTGTCGTCGACAAGTCTTGCCGGTGAGCCAGCTCAGCCAGCAGGCTTTAAACATGCGGGTATCGTGAAGGCCTGGGATCAGTACAAAGACAGGCTGACGTTCGGCAAAGGCCAGACCCTGGCGCTCGTTGATGATGGCTGCACGCTTTCGAAGCCAGAGTGGTCAATGTCCGACGGCGACCAGCCCAAAGTGCTGGTCACTTACGACAGCGTCGACGGCGACGATGATCCGAAACACGAAGGGCGAGGCTATCACGGCTCGACAATCGGCATTCCATCGTCACTCAACTTCGGCGGTAAGTGGGGAGTCGCCTACAACAATCAGATCGCCGTGATTCGAGCGCTCGAATGCTGCCATTGCAAGGTCAGCGACGGCGTAACCGTGGCCGCCGGGCTGCAATGGATTATCGACCATCATAGAAAGTACCGCATCACGACGGTGAATCTGGCTCCAGTGGACGACAAAGCGCATGACACGCCGGTCGCCACCGCGATTGATGAGAAGCTCGCACAACTACGAGAGCTGGGCGTCTGGGTCAGTGCTCCGGCCGGCAATCACAACTACACCAACGGAATCTCATGGCCCGCCTGTCAACCCAATTGTTTCGCGATTGGAGCGGTCCATCAGAACAACGACGTTGTCTACCTGGACCGTCATGCGAAAGTGGACCTGGTCGTCCCGGCAGCGGCGACCTCGTCATCGAATGCCATCGCCTGTGGAGCGGCCATCGTCCTGCGGGAAGCCATTGAAACAGCACACTACGACTGGAAACAGGATGGTGCCAATCTGCCCGACGCCATTCTGTCACTCATGCAGAAGACCGGCGTGAAGGTCGATGACAAGGCCACGAATCAGAGCTTTCAGCGTCTTGATCTGGCCGCTGCCCTGGCTCACGTCTTCGCTGAAGCCAGGTAGACTGAAGCAGTTCCGTGAAGTCGCCGGTTCCCATCGGCCAGAGCAATGAACCATTGACCGGCAGGAACCGGGCCTACGGTTTTTCTTGGACTTCGGTCGCCTGGAACAGGCCTCGCATGTAGCCGTAGGCGTAGAGGCGGCCGAGCATGGTGTAGCCGGGTTCGCCGTCGTCTTCTCCGACCAGTTGCGGAACGTGGTCCGGACGAATCGGGCCGGTAAAGCCGACTTCGCGATAGGCTCGCACGGCGGCGGCCATGTCCGTTTTGCCATTATCGTGAAAGGATTC
>JABMPE010000291.1 GCA_013203845.1 Rhodopirellula sp.
ACGTTGACTCGAACACGCGACCATTCGCGATTGTCAGATGGATTCGTTCTGAGTCGCGAATGTTTTCGGTCGGGTTCGCGCCGGGTTCCATGATGAGGATGTCGGCCAGCTTGCCGACTTCCAGCGAGCCGATGTCGCCGTCGAGTCCCAGGTACTTCGCGCCGTTGAGCGTGCCACACCGAAGAGCCTGCATCGGCGTCATTCCGCCCTGCACGAAGCTCCACATTTCCCAGTGAGTACAGATGCCGTTGAGCTGGCCGTGCCCACCGGCCTGCACCAGTCCACCGTCATCAACGACCTGCCTGGCAATCTCGGCGACGCGAATGTGGTTGTAATCTTCCAGCGGGTTTTTCTCACGACGTCGGGAACGAGGATTCAGAATGTGTGGCGGGATGAACGTCTTGAGTCGCTCGTGCTTCCACAAGTCGTCGTGCTCGTACCAGAACTGCTCGCCGGAAATCCCGCCATAGGCGACGCTGAGCGTTGGTGTGTAGCCGACCTTTGTGTTTCGCCAGAGGTCCATGACATCGTCATACGCTGTCTGAACCGGCAGCGTGTGTTCGATGCCGGTGTGACCGTCGACGATCATCGTCATGTTGTGCATAAAGGTCGAGCCGCCTTCGGGGACCACCATCATCTTCAGTTCGCGCGCGGCCGCAATCACCTTCTGCCGCTGATCCCGTCGAGGCTGGTTGTAGCTCTTCACTGAGAACGCTCCGACGGCCTGCATGCGTTTCAGGTGAAACAACGCGTCGTCAAGACTTTCGATTTCGGCTTTGAAGCTGCCAGCAGCTCCGTAAAGAATCGTGCCGGTTGAGAACGTGCGAGGAGCCACGATGAGGCCGGCTTTGGTCAGCTCACTGGCCGCAAAGATAGCCTGAGTGTCGTTCGACGGGTCATGCACAGTCGTCACACCGAACGCGAGTCGAGCATAGTCGACCCAGTTTCGTTGCGGTGTCATCCCAGATGTGGCTTGCGGGCCGTGCGCGTGCGCATCAATAAATCCTGGCAGCACCGTCTGCCCATCGATGCGGACAACACGCACGCCATCCGGAAGCTTCACGTCAGCGCTGGTTCCGATGGCTTTAATCCGATTTCCCTCGACGAGGATCACTCCATTTTCAATAACACCGGCGGATCCCATCGTGACAATGCGCCCGCCGACGAGAGCAAAAGAGTCTTTGGTTCTGGCATGCATTGCCTTGAAGCCGATTGATATTGATTGCGGTTCCGGACGTTTCTCGTCTTTCTTCACCGGACTTATGGTGTCGCTGATTCTGCTGGTGAACAGGTCCGGCCCCAGTGACCAGTGCAGCGACTGACTGTCGCCGGAAAAGTGCAGCCAGTCTCCCGCCTGAACGCTCAACTTCGTGACCGGCAGCCCCTGAAATTTCGGCCCGATACTGATGGACGCACCGGTCTTCACAAACGGAGTCAGGTGAACATTGAACCGTTCCACAAAAGCAACGTGCGAACCATCCGGCGAGACGCGGTAATCCGTCGCCCACTGACCGGAGTAGTGTTCGCGTTCCTCGTGACCGTCGAGGTCGATCGAGTAGAGCGTTCGATTGTCGGCGTCTTTCTCTGACTTCGTTCGCTGCAGGAAGACTCGATCAGACGCTCCTCCGAACTGTGGCGAACTGCCATCTTTCGAAACGAGCACCGGCTGACCGCCATTGACGGCAATGCGGTAGATACCCGGTTCGTGCGAGTACAGCGGCGATCTCAACCGCCCGCCGCTCGATTTTTCAAACACGACCGTTTTACCGTCGGGCGAGAACACCGGATCCACGTAATGGCCAGGCCGGACCGTCACCTGTCGATTGCTCTTTGGATCTGCGACGAACGCGATGCGGATCGAGCCAAGCGTTCCGTCGTTCCAGGTGGTGTAAACAATCTGTTTGCCGTCTCGCGACCAGCTCGGACAGAATTCGAATTCGTCCTGGCGATCAGTCAGCCGACGCGGTTCGCCGTTCGGTAAGTCTCGGATGTAGATCTGGCCGAGTGCCTGATACGCAACCTGTTGGCCGGTGGGAGAAGTGCTGACCCACCGCAGCATCCGTACGTCAAACTCGTCCGGTGCGACGTCGACGGGAAACCGAACAGTCTCAGTGATCGCTCGCTCGTCTTTGATGCGGAACGGGATCACCGTTTCCGCTCCATCGTCCACGTTGACTCGCCGAATTTTTCCATTCGCCCAAAGCACGATCGACTTGCCATCAGGCATCCAGGCAAACGCCGGATAGACGCCGTGAATCGCCCACGCTTCCTGCATGTCCCGTTCGAGACGATCGTAGACCAACCGAACTGCCCCCGATTCCGTATCGAACAAATGCAGGCCAGTCTTCGGACCAATGCGCCGCACGAAGGCGATCGTTTTCCCGCCAGGCGACGGCGTCGGTCGGCAGGCTCCGCCAGGACCCGTGATGTACGACTCCGTTTCGCCCTTCTCCAGGTCCAGCCGCTTGACCGTGTAGATCTGCCCGTTCGAGTCTTTGTCGTACTGAAACGTGTCGCCGGGCGAAGAGTCCTGCGAGTAGTAAAGGTACTTCCCATCGGGCGAGAAGACCGGCTCGTTGACATCCTTCTGATCGTTCGGTCGCTTCGTCAGTTGGACGCCCGCCATTGCGTCCCGGCTGGCGGCATCGCGGTGATACATCCACATCTCGCCAGCTCCCAGCGAACGCCTGCTGGTGAAGTGTTTGCGGGCGACGAGGTATTGATCGTCGTGAGACCATGCCGGTCCGTTGAGCAGTCGGAACGCTTCATTGGTGACCTGCCGCAGCTCTTTCGTCTTCCGTTCGATGATCCAGATGTTGTCGCCGGCTGTTCCATCTTTGCCGTCGCGATCGCTGGTAAACGCGATCCACTGGCCGTCGTGGCTGAAGCGAGGCTGGAAGTCCCAAGCGATCCCGGATGTGAGTTTCTCTGGCGATCGCTCTTCACCGTCGGCACCGGAAATCGGCATCACGTACAGATCACCCAGCAGATCGAAGACGATTTCTGTCCCACTCGGATCGACATCGACCGAAATCCAGGTTCCCTCTGAAACATCGATCGCCTGCTTCGACGATGGCCCTGGCGGGTTTTCGATCGACCACTTCGGCTCCTTCTCCTCTTTCGATTGGCTGTCCGTCGCTTTGGCGTTCACGGCCTGAACTTCTGCTCGTTCAGTCGCAACGGACTCCGGCAGAGGCGGTGATATCGTCTTGTCCTGAGCAGGCAGCAGCGAGCCGAACAATGTCACGCTCAAAAGAGCAATCAACCACGAGCGAACTGACATGCGGGATTCCTGTCGACTTTCCAGAAACGGTCTGTACCGACGGTAAGGTATCTGGCGACGTCACCTGACAGGAAGTGAGCGCTGCCCTATCGGCAGAAGTCAGGCACAGGATCGTGCTCAGAATATCTTCCCGATTTCCAGTCACGTCATTCCCGCTCTGAACACAGAGGGAAGTTGTTTCGGACGAGTTCCAAAACAATGCGGGCTAAAACTGCGAGAGGAATCGGACATCGTTTTCGTAGAAGCGACGAATGTCCGTGATCTGGTGCCGTCGCATGCAGAAGCGTTCGATGCCCAGACCAAAAGCAAAACCACTGACTTCGTCCGGGTTGTAACCCACCGCTCGAAGGACGTTCGGATCGATCATTCCCGCGCCGCCGATCTCGAGCCAGTCGTCTCCCCAGCCCATGTCCACTTCAACCGATGGTTCGGTAAACGGGAAGAACGAAGGGCGGAAGCGAATCTGCACATCCTGACCGAGGTACGTTGTGGCGAAAAGTTGTAGAACGGTTTTCAACTGGGCCATCGTGACATCGTCGCCGACCATCAAGCCTTCCATCTGATGGAACATGCAGGAATGAGTCGCGTCGATCGTGTCCGGTCGGTAAACACGACCAAGCGACACAATTCGAATCGGCGGCTTCTGAGTTTCCATCATGCGAATCTGCACGGTCGACGTCTGACTTCGCAGTAGACGCGGATTGTCGGGCAAACCGCCTGTCGCGTACGAAGCTGCGGACAGGTAGAAGTTTTCCAGCGGATCCCGGGCCGGATGATCATCCGGAATGTTCAGAGCGTTGAAGTTGTGATGCTCATCTTCAATCTCCGGCCCGTCGGCGACGGTGAATCCAAAGCGACCAATGATGTCTTTGAAGTCTTCCATCGTCTGAGTCAGCGGGTGACGTTTCCCCAGCGTGATGGGACTCCCTGGCAGAGTAATATCGAGAGACGACAGCGCGGCTTTGGGTCGCTCGACATCTTTCCTGCGAGCATCAAACGCCGTTGACACCCGCTCTTTGACTTCATTGAAGGCTTTGCCCACGACCGGACGTTCTTCGGCAGAGACTTTTCCAACAACGGCCTGCAGATCTTTCAGACGTCCCTTCTTCTTGCCGAGAAATTCAATCCGGACGTCTTCCAGCGCAGCCGTGTCTCCAGCCGAGGCGATTGCTCCCAGCGCGGCCTGTTCGTATTCCTGAAACGCGGTGGTGTAGTCCATTTTCAATTCTCCAGAGCCGAGCCCGTCAACAACTGCCTACAAAACTGCCCACCGTGGACGGTGTCCAGGTGGGCAGATTTCGTCAGTAACTCTTCAGTTCGTCGAGCCTTCGCGTCACGCGTTGGCAATCGCTTCTTTGACTGACGCAACAATCTCTTCAAAAATGGAAGGCTGATTGATGGCCAGTTCGCTGAGTGTCTTCCGGTTCAATTCGATCTGAGCCACTTTCAGCCCATGAATGAACGCCGAGTAAGACAGCCCCTGCTCGCGGCAGGCGGCATTCAGACGAGTAATCCAAAGCGCCCGGAAGTCTCGTTTGCGGACACGGCGATCGCGATAGGCAAATGCTCGGGCACGCAGCGTTGTTTCTTTCACTGTTCGCAACAGCTTCGCGCGGCCACCGCGGCGTCCACGGGCGTCTTTAAACAGTCTCTTCTTGGCACGATGTCGTGCTTTTCCGTATCGAACTCGCATTAATCTGTATCCTCAGCAAAATTTAGATTCAAAGTCTTTTAGAACAGCAGGTTATGTCTCAGGAGCAAGGTCGCAGAGCAGCGATGATGTGCTTCGCTTCTGCTCCGGTGATCAGGCTTCCTTTGCGGAGAGACCTCTTCCGCTTGCCGCTCTTTTTGCTGAGGATGTGGCCTCGATAAGCACTTCGTTTCGTTGCTTTACCGCTGGCGGTAACCCGAAAGCGCTTCTTAATTCCCTTGTGAGTCTTTTGCTTTGGCATTGCTCCACCATACTTCTAATAGAGGTTTATGTTCATTTTTGCCCGGATGAAGGCGACGGCGGAGTTTCCAGAGCCAGTCCCGAGGCAAATATCGTTGCCGATTCCCAACCACCTGGCGGGGAAAGCGGCGGGAGTATAGACATCATCTCAACTTGAATTCCAGCGACCCTGACCAGCGTTTCCGATTTAGTGGCAAAGGTTTGCGTCGGATCTTCGACGGTCCCTGGCAGGTCGTTGAAGTGTCCGGCCAATCAGTGACGAAGGCTGTCGCCGACGACCAACCGGCTCCTGGCGGCGATTGACTGCCGCCAGCCGTTTTAAGCAACGAAAAGGTTTTCGTCCTTTCGCTTCCACATTCCGCGAAAGATCGGGAATCCTTCCTTTCGTTTTTTTCTTTCGAAGCTCGTCTGGTAATCCATGTCATGTTCCGGAGGTCGTTCTTCCGGAGTTGGTTGTGTTTCGAAATCGTTGTGATGGTCCATCAGCGCCTGAATGATCTCAAAATAGTCCGGCACGTCGGTCCACGAGTGCAGCATTCCGCCAGGTTTGATAACTCGCGAACACAACCCCACAAATTCATCGGTAAAAATACGACGGCGACGATGCTTTTTCCGCCACCATGGATCAGGAAAATAGACGTGAGCTGCATGAACGGAATGTGGCTCGATGTGCTTCCTCAGTGATACCGTTGCGTCTCCGCCAATAACGCGAGCGTTGGGTGCCTGTCGTTTCCAGGCACGTTTTGCCGCTCGTCGTCCTTCTTTGAAATCAAGTTCCAGACCGAGGTAGTTCGTATCGGGATTCTGAACGCTGGCGTTGAACAGAAACAGGCCTCTTCCACATCCGATGTCCAGTTCGACAGGATTGTCGTTGCCCCAGAACGTCGGCCAGTCCAGCCGCTCTGGCAAATCGTAGACAGCAATAAACCACGGTCGGAGGTCCTGAACGCCGTCCGGCAGAGGCTCTGTAAATTCGATGGGTTGTTCCTGCTGAGTCACCGGCGTCGCCACTCCTCGATCTGTATGCCTTGATGCCCGCATCGTCAAATTGCCGGGCAATATCGTCATCTGAAACGTCACCTGAAAAGTTGGCGGCATCCTGGTAGTCGACTCGCTCGATTTCAAGCAGCGGTTTGTCGGACCAGGCTTTGCAACCGGACGCAAAGCCGTCGAGTTGCCAGGGACCGGAGTGACAGAAAAAAGAAGATCTTTGCGAGCCTTTGCGACGCTGCACCTTTGCGTCAGATTCAGCATTCTTGAGAAGATTTCGAAGCGTTAGCGTGGTGGGATAACGGCACTTTGCGAGCTACAATCCTCAACATGGCAGGCAATTCATTTGGACAACTGTTTCGAATTACAACCGCAGGCGAGAGCCACGGTCCCGGCAACGTCGTCATTATTGACGGAGTTCCGCCCGGCATTCCTTTGAGTGAGGCTGATTTTGAGCGGGATCTCAGTCGGCGGCGGCCTGGACAGAGCAAAATTGTCACGCAACGGAACGAGTCTGACACTCCCGAGATTCTTTCGGGAGTTTTCGAAGGGAAGACGACCGGCACCAGTCTCGCCATCCTGATCCGCAATCAGGATCAGCGGAGTCGCGATTACGGAGACATCGCGGAAAAGTATCGCCCCGGACACGCCGATTTCGGCTTCGACGCCAAGTACGGACTGAGAGACTACCGCGGCGGCGGTCGGTCGAGCGCTCGCGAGACCAGCGTGCGAGTTGCCGCCGGAGTGGTCGCAAAAAAAATTATTGCCGACGCATTTGGCGGGCAGGTTCTGTCGTACGTCGTTCAGGTCGGGTCGATCAAAGCGAATATCCCTGACCCGGCTGCCGTCACTCTTGACGATATCGAAACGTTGCCGAACGGCGAGCCGAACATTGTCCGCTGTCCGGACGTCGTTGCGGCTGAGAAAATGATCGAACTGATCAACGAGATGCGACTCGCGGGAGATTCAATCGGCGGCGCCGCCGAGATCGTCGCCACGGGAATTCCTGCTGGCCTGGGGGAACCCGTTTTCGACAAGATTAAGGCGGACCTGGGCAAAGCATTGTTCACGCTTCCGGCCGTGCTCGGCGTCGAGTACGGGATTGGCTTTGGTTGCGTGACGATGCGCGGCAGCGAACACAACGACATCTTCGTCCCTGCCTCCGACTCAGCTGTCGACCGTAATGCCGCCGAGTTCGTTGAATCCAAACGCCCTGGCATCTCTACCGAGACCAACCGTCACGGTGGAATCCTTGGTGGAATTACAACTGGCCAGCCGATCGTTCTTCGCGCGGCCGTCAAACCGACCAGTAGCCTTCCGATCGAACAGCGCACAGTCACTTCGAACGCAGAACCGACCACGATTCAAACCAAAGGCCGCCACGACCCCTGTCTGTTGCCACGGTTTATTCCGATGGCCGAGGCGATGGTCGCCATCGTTCTGGCCGACCACTGGCTGCGCTGGAAAGCTCAGTGCCGGTAGCCGAGGTCGTGCCTGAAGCCAGCTGTTTCGATTCGCCGATTTCTTTGCGGCGTGGCTCTCAATTGCAGAGGTCTGGCGTGGTAACTTTGTGCGCCGAGGCTGACCTGTTGCCGCGTCATCTCAAATTGCTTCCAAAAATTAACATTGAATGCCGTTGGGGCGAGCCATTTCTGCATTGCCTGCCAGACCCGTGCGACGCGACAACGCGTTGACACTCCTGTTCGAACGATCGTTTACACGAATTTGCTGCCATTTCCTGTCAATCCGCATCTGAGCTGAAATTGCTTGTGACCGGTTCTCTCGAATTTTCACCGAGCGAATCTCAGCTGGCATGAATGTTTGCCGTTGACGACGAGCGTGTGCCTGCGGTCTGCGCAACCGTTTCCGACGATTTCGCCAGTCGCACCGAAATCTTCCGATGCATTTTGAAAACGGGTTGAGTTTCATCAACACGATGCACAGCATATCCGCGCCATGCTAAGAATCGACGATGACCTGCTTCCAGGTTCCGACCTCACCTACCTCGCCTTCCGCGTGTCTTTTCAGGAGACGCTGGAGAGGATCGTGTTGTCACGTCAGATCAATGATGGCAACGGACTATTCGGTTATCTGACCGAGGTGCCGTTTCTGCGTGGAGTCGCTCCGCACGTGCAACTCGACCTGCTGGCCGATTGCTGGCAGCGACACTACTCGCACCGCGAATTCGAGGCTTCACTGATCGATGAAAGTATCATCTACGCCGTGTGCGAGACCGCTGCTCGAATTGCTGAGGACGAGCCAACTGTGATCACGCACGCTTTGATCACCGGCCCCAGGACCACTCGGCTTAAAGTTGATGCGTTTCTTCCGGGCGAGCTTCGAAATCTGCATCTGAGACTGGCGAACGAAGGCGATTTTCTGCTGATCAGCCAGTTCGAAGACATGAACCCGGATGATGCTCAGGAGCTGAAAAGACAATTCGGTCTCGAAGAGCGTCGCTTCGAACCCATGTTCGATGTGCTTGGACGCTGGACGGTCGACCGTGAGATGTCTGCCAATCTGAACGGACTGCTGACCGATCGCGAAATCGTGAGAGCTGGCTTCGTGATCAGCGAAGTCCTGCAGCCTCGTACCGCCCGCGATTAGCGACTCGATGAATCGAAGTACCCTTTGTGCGGCGTTGGCTATGTGTGCGACTGGCATTGCCCGCGCAAGCATTTCGCTCAACGCAGCTCCGGGAAAACGCAGTAATCGCCAGTGACGCCCATGATTCAACGACTCGTTACTGACAGATCGATGCCTGCGGCCAGGTTCACGACACTCGCCCAAACCGTTTCTCTGGTCGCGTAAGGATGACCACGGGTGAAAGTTTCATGCGTTCTGGCAACAATTCCGCTGGTGTCAATCGATTACGCTGCGGCATTCCGTGCGATTTGTGAGTAACCAACCCGTGCTTTCGTGGTGATCGCCCGCAGATCGAATTCCGTTCGCACAGCAAACACGTCCCGCCAGCAGCGTTTGCGCTCGGCTGTTTTTGTACCGGAAGGTGCAATTCACGTTACCGATGGCTCGCCCGACAAATTCCAACGGAATGAATCCTCGGGCGTGCCAGACATCAGAACTTTCAATAACCGATACTCAAACCGGACGTCAGGAATCATCTGAGATGATTAAATCAGCAGTCACGGTCAGTCTTGTCGAAGAAGCTCGCGGCGGCCCGTTTGTATTCTGGAACGGTCTCGCTGACGCGTGCGAAAAAGCGTCGGCGCTGGGTTTTGATGCGATTGAAATTTTCGCTCCATCGCCCGATGCGGTTGATCCGGAGGAATTGAAGGCTCTGCTGGAGAAACACAATCTCAAAGTCGCCGCTGTCGGCACCGGCGCGGGCATGGTCAAACACGGCTTGTGCCTGACCGATCCGAATCCGGAAAAACGCGAAGCTGCGAAGGACTTCATCCGGTCGATGATCGACTTCGGCGGCCCTTATGGTGCACCGGCCATCATCGGCTCAATGCAGGGTAAATGGGGAGGCGAACTGAACCTCGAAGGTGCGTTGAGCTTGCTTCGTGACGCGTTGAATGAACTCGGCCCGTACGCGGCGAAGCACGGTGTTCCGTTGATCTACGAACCGCTCAACCGCTACGAGACAAACCTCATCAAAACGGTCGCCGATGGCGTGGCGTTTATGAAGACGCTGGCGACTGACAATGTGAAACTGCTCGCCGACCTCTTCCATATGAACATTGAAGAGACCAACCTGGCCGAAGCTCTGCGAGCCGGTGAAGGCTACATCGGGCACGTTCATTTTGTGGATTCCAACCGCCAGGCAACCGGTCTCGGTCACATGGACTACGCACCGATCGCGGCCGCGCTGAAAGAAACAAACTACGACGGCTACGCATCGGCGGAATCGTTCCCGATTCCTGACTCAGAAACCGCCGCTGCGAAGACGATCGAAGCGTTTAACAAGTTTCTCAAATAGACAAGCGAGCGCAGATTCGTTCTGCGAATTCTGAAAATCATCCGGCCAAGACGTCGGATAGAATAGAAAGACAATCAGCAATGAGTGCAGACACTCCGTCAAAATGTGTTCCTCTGGGACTGGCCCCGAGCTTCGGTTTTGGAGACCGCATCGGCCTGGCGACTCCCGGTCATGTCGAAGCGATGAAACGATCGGCGAACGGCATCGAGCCAATCTTCCCGCAACAGTCGATTCGCGAAATGACCCGCACGCAGCGGACTGCTCAGCAGGTGATGGACGACGCGATGAACGGCGCTCGCGAAGCTGGCTGGACCGGACGCATCGGCGCCGATGCCGACCACCTGAAAACTCCGGACGACGTCAACGTTACGCAGGCGGTTGGCTTTACGTTCTTCACGATCGACCCGTCCGACGACGTCGATCAGAAAGCCGATGACTACGACGAATCGACTTTGCGTGAGAAGTTTGCGGCTGCGAAAGACTCAGCGTCATGGTACGACAGCTACCTTGGTAAGACTGTCGACCTCTCGACGGGGGCAAAGATTGAGCTGACCGAAGAAGCGTGTATGCGAGCAGCCGTGAAGTACGGCCCGGCCGTCGCGCGGGCACTGTCGCTCGGCAATCACATTCGCAACGTCAACGAGTCGGCGGGCAGTGATTACGAGATCGAACTTTCCGTTGACGAAACCGACCAGCCGACGACGCTGGCCGAACATTACATCATCGCCGATCAGTGTCTGGCTGGCGGAATGAAACTGGTCAGTCTCGCTCCGCGATTCATCGGTGAACTGGAAAAAGGTGTCGACTACAAAGGCGACGTCGCTGCCCTTGAAGCGTCGCTGAACGATCATGCCGCGATCGCGGAACTCCTTGGTCCTTACAAACTGAGCCTGCATTCCGGCTCGGATAAAGTTTCGATGTACCCGGCGCTGGCTCGCGCGACGAAAGGTCGCTTCCACGTGAAGACGGCCGGCACCAGCTATCTGGAAGCGCTGCGAGTGGTTGCCCGTCACGACGAAGCCTTGTTCCGACGGATCGTTCAGTTTGGTCGAGAACGTTACCCCGTCGACAAAGCGACGTACCACGTTTCAGCCACCAACGAAGCCGTTCCACCGGGAGACGATCTCGACGCGAAGAAACTCGAACAGGTCTACCTGGAATGCTGGGCGGACGTGCCAAAAGGCCTTGGTTTCACAGAACCGGGGCGGCAGATTCTGCATTGCACCTTCGGCTCGACACTCACTGATCCGGAACTCGGACCAGCCGTTCGATCGGTGCTGGAGTCTCATCCGGACACTTACACTGACGTCCTGGCCGACCACTTCAGTCGTCACCTCGAAGCACTTGCCGAAGGCATGTAAACCGCGAATGCGACAGTTCGTTATTGCTTAACTCGATTCGGGACTTCATCATCCACCGCCAGATGGTCAGCCATCAAGCGGTGGATGTTTTCTTATGTCGCAACGAATAACCTGAACCGTGCGACTAATTAACCACGAATGATCAACGATCAGCTGCTTCCCCGACCGTTCACCTCAATTCGAAGTTCAGACCTGATTCATGTTTGATGGTGACCTGCTTGACGATGACGAGTTTTCCGGCGGGGTATTCTCTGACGAGATCGATGGCGGTCGCGCCGGCGCACATCTGCGGCTCGGCGATCGAGGAATCACCGCTCGCACCTCCACAGGTCGCGAGTTCGTCATCAGGTACTCAGACTGCGATCTCGAACTTGGCGGCGACAGCGGAAGAATGGTGTTCTGCCGGACGGTGGACCGAAGCCTGACATTCTTTTGTGATGACCGTCGGTTTCCGGAAGCCATGAAACGGGCCGCCGTCGGCGAACTGTTCGAGCAGGTTGATCGGATTCTGGCCGTCGGCAGCAGACAGCGATGGGCCGGTCGAGTCGGTTTGTGGGCGTTACTCATCGTCGGCGTGCTCGTTCTAGCTGGAGCCTGGTTCGGAACCGTTGCCGGGGCTCGTGTTGCGATCAAATCCGTACCGATGTCAGTCGACGAGCAGATCGGCGAAGCAGCGTTACCTGCTGTTCTTTCTGAATTTGGTCAGGAAATTAAAAGTCCGAAAGCGCAGGACGCAGTTCAAGCCATCGTCGACCGGCTGGCTCCCCACGCCGCCATTCAGGGCGTTAACTATCACGTGCTGATCGTCGACTCTGATGTCGTCAATGCACTGGCATTACCCGGCGGCAGGATTCTGGTATTTCGAGGACTCATTGACACGATGGATTCGACTGAGCAGCTTTCGGCAGTACTCGCCCACGAAATGTCTCACGTGACGCTGAGGCATCACCTGACTCAGATTGCTCGATCTGTAGGGATTGTCGCTGCCGTCAACATCATGATTGGAGATGTCGGCGGAATCGTCGCTTTGGGGTCAGAAGTTCTGCAGAGAGCGGCTCTGAATAACTACTCACAGGCCCAGGAAACCGAAGCGGATCTCGAAGGCGTCCGAATGATGTATGAGGCCGGGCTTGATCCGGAAGCCATGATTCAAATGCTTGGCAGCCTGCCGGATGCTCATCTTCCGGGAGCCCTTTCCTGGCTGTCCACCCATCCGAATTCCGATGAAAGAATTCAGTCGGTCAAGCAATTTCTTAAGGATGCGACGCCACGTGAGTACAGTGAGCTCGACGTTCGGCTGGAGAAACTTCAAGATTTGCTCGATGAAGCGACGCCCCGGAAATGGAGAGACGACGAGCAGAACGTGGGCACCGTCGAGCATGATCTATCTGCTGATGTGGTGCCGAAGGCCGATGTCGATGAGTAGAATGAGGTCATGCCACAGAATTAAAGCGGTCGATCAGTTTCTTTGCGAAATCTGCGAAGACGGTTTCCTCACCAGCTAACTTGAAGATTGAGGCAGTTCATGGAAGTCAACGTTTGCGACAAACCTTCCTTCGCCAACATCAGAGCGGAGCTGAAAGCCGGAGATTCGATCATTGCCGAATCCGACGCGATGGCCAGCATGAGTTCGACGATCGAAATGAGCACTCGCTGGAACGGCGGTTTTTTCAGCGCCGTCGCGAGAAAGCTGTTCGGCGGCGAGTCGTTGTTTGTCAACGAGTTCACGACACAAAGCTCGGGGGAGCTGGTGCTGACTCAGCCATATCCTGGCGACATCGAATGCATCGAGTTGAAAGGAAACATGCTTTACCTTCAACCTGACGCCTTTCTGGCTTGTGAACCAGGCGTGCGTCTCGGACTCGGCTGGGCCGGCTTCGCCAGCTTCGTAAATCGCGAAGGGCTGTTCCGCCTCACCGTGAGCGGACACGGTCGAATCTGGTTTGGAGCTTACGGCGGAATCTTTGCGAGAGAGATCGACGGCGAATTCGTCGTCGACACCGGACATCTCGTCGCCTACGAGCCAACGATCAGTATGCGTGTGGGCATGGCTGGTGGAATCTTCTCCAGTTTCTTCAGCGGTGAAGGACTCGTGATGCGTGTCAAGGGCCCGGGGCGGATCTACATGCAGTCCCGTTCGATGAGCGGACTGGCCGCCTGGACGAACTCGCACCTCTGGTAGCTGCATCAGAAACGGTTCGGTTCACGCGGCGACGCTGCTGTTGCTCCGAAATTGCATTCCGGGGAAATCCCGGACACTCGCTTCCGCGATCAGAGATCAGGAGAATGCTTTCATGCAGTATGAAATAAAGGCTCGACCAGCCGCCTCAGTGGTAGATATTCGACTCTCTGCCGGCGAGTCGATCACCGCGGAAGTCGGAGCGATGATCGCCATGTCGACGGGTATGACAGTCGAAACGACCGCCCGAACGAAAGGCGGCTCTGGCGGAATGATGAAGGGTCTCAAAAGAATGTTCGCTGGCGAGAACTTCTTCCTGAACCATTTCAGCTCGCACGGCGACGGCCAGAGTCTGATTCTCGGTCCGCAACTGATGGGCGACATCGTTCACTATCCACTGAACGGAACACTGATTGTTCAAGGGTCGAGCTGGCTGGCTTCCGATGCCAACGTTGAAATTGACGCCAGCTGGCAGGGACTGGGCAAAGCACTCTTCAGCGGCGAGCGAATGTTCTGGGTCAAGTGCTCGGGACGCGGCGATCTGTTTCTCAGCAGCTTTGGAGCCATCTACGAAGTCGAAGTCGATGGTGAATTTACGGTCGATACCGGACACATTGTCGCGTTCGAAGATTCGCTGCAGTTCCGCATTGGCAAAGCCGGCAATAGTCTGATCGGAAGTTTCCTCGGAGGCGAAGGACTTGTCTGCAAGTTCAGCGGCCACGGAAACCTCATCTGCCAGAGCCACAACCCGCCGTCGTTTGGCGGAGCGCTCGGACCGATGCTCAAGACGAGATAGCCAGCTGCGTTCCACTTGCTTTGCGCGTTAACAGTCGGCCATCGCCAGATCGTGACAAAACAGTCGCACTTTCACTTGCGGAAAGATTCTCATGGACAGCGACGTTCAATTCGAAATCAGCCAGCGACCCGACTTCGGTTTGATCTCCGTAAAACTCGAACAGGGGCAGCGTATCTTCGCAGAGCCATCGGCGATGGCTGCGATGGATCCGACGATCACTCTCAAGGCGGGCCTGAAAGGCGGCCTCCGAAGAACAGTTGGACGAGCTCTCGGCGGCGAGAGCATGGTGATCAACACATTCACCGCCGACCGGGGACCAGGCGAAGTGATCTTTGCTCCGGGCCCCCCCGGCGATGCCGTTCATTACCACCTCGATATGAACACACTGCTGGTTCAGCGAGGTGCCTTCGTTGCCCATACCGACGGCGTCGAGCTGACTGGAAAGTGGCAGGGATCCAAGGGTTTTTTCAGTGGCAAGGGTCTTGTTCTGCTGCAGGCGTCGGGCAGCGGCGATCTGTTTTTCAATTCGTACGGAGCGATTCTGGAGATGGACGTCCGAGGCGACTACATCGTCGACACCGGTTACGTCGTTGCCTTCGAAAACACCCTCAACTACAAGGTGGACGTGCTGCCCGGCCTGAAAACAGGTGGAAAAATAAAGAGCTTCTTCTTCGGCGGTGAAGGTCTGGTCGCCAGATTCAGCGGCCAGGGAAAAATCTGGGTCCAGACTCGCGCCGTAAATCCTTTCCTGACGTGGGTCCACCCGTACCGGCCAGCCCCCAAAAACAATAGTTGAACAGAATTAATCGAAGCACTGGTGCTGCATCCCAAGTCTGAAAACGGACTGCTCTGCGTTGAATCCATGACAAAGGTATAAACAACAGGTCCTGACCGCGACGATTCGCGTGCTGGCTGCATCACTCCAGAATTCTGCAGCTTGACAACGCCTCTGGTTTGTCAGAAATCCGTGTCAGAAATCGCCGATTTCGTTGCCATCCTCAATGGCGACCAGTTTTTCGAGGACGCTGTCGATCGCTCCGTTACTCACGTCGTGATCGAGGTTCTCGCTGATTAACCGAACGGCACCATCGGCCATCAGAAACTGAGCCCCGCCAGTATGCATGCTGCTGAAGCCACGGTCACACGTGTTGCAGGTGTCGTTGATGATCCGACCGCCAGTCGCCATCACATAATTCAATCCCTGATTATTATCGTTATCGTCGTCGCCGTTGGTGCCGAAGACGACGGCAGCCTGAAGGGCCTGGCCCTTCAGTTTCCAGGCACGTTCACCGACCGCAATTGTGTTACTGGTTCCGTCGGTCAAATATGACAGACGCGTACAGCGAGCCGTGCAATTCGTGCAACCCGCTGTCGGGTTGACGCGACCAAACATGCCATTCCAGTCGTCTGCTTCGAGATTGTCGCTGTCGTTTGCGGCTACATAGTTCGAGGTGGCCAGAGCCTGGCAGCTGGCGTCCGTGCAGTCATCATTGCCGGCTGCACCACTGGGAACCTTCTGATCGGAATTCAGTTCCGGCGCGGTGTCGGACGGACATCGAAAAGCACTCAGAGGACTCTGCATGAGTGCAAGACGAGTCGGATCCGCGACGGCAGTGTCGAGGCCGATGTTTCCGACATTCAGCTGATCAAACAACCCGGCCTGATCGAGCTGTGGCAGAAGATGAGCGCCCCATCCCCAGTGCGCTGATGTACCCTCATCAGTGGGCAAGGCTCCCACCTGGATTCCACCTGAGTTGCCATGGCCAGGAGGAAAGGTCTGGTGAATGTCATGATAGTTGGCCAGAGCAATTCCGATCTGTTTCAGATGACTTTTGCACTGCGCTCGACGAGCGGCTTCACGTGCCTGCTGGACTGCTGGGAGGATCAATGCGACCAGGATGGCGATGATTGCAATCACCACGAGGAGTTCGATCAGCGTAAACCCGGATCGATGAGACCGTCGTGAACTCGATGTCGACTGTGAGTGAGTAGCAATCATGATTGGGACGGTTGTTCGCATTCTGAATCGGGATCCCGCAAGACGCTCAGATACTATTCGTAACGACGGTTCGTGTTGAACTGAAGTCATTGATCATGAGTTTCCCGTGAATCTGTTGTGCCGCTGATGATTCTGCACGGTAATTCGAGAGCCACGTCAATTCCTCGATTCAGGATTTCTGAGGAAGACCGGAAGAACTTCGGCGCGAGAATTCATGGTCGATGGTTGACGCCTTCCGTGTTGCCACGACAATCCTTGGGCGCCGAATTTGAATTGTCGTTAAAACATGCGGCGTTGCTGCGGTTGAGCGTGTCAAAGAACGTCGCTCCGGCTGCCGCCCGATCAGTATTCAACGCGGGTACGTTCCCTGCAAAGACAGACATCCACGATTAAGGACCGGCCAGAATGAAGAAGAATCCAGTCAAGGCGGCATTGGCACAGGGAAAACCTCAAGTTGGGACCTGGCTTTCTCTTGGCAGTGTCTTTGCGGCGCGGCTGATGGCTCGCACAGGTTTCCCGTGGTTGACCGTCGACCTGGAGCACTCGCCAATTGGTTGGGACAATGCCGGACTCCTGCTGGGAGCGATCGCCGACGCCGGTTGCGTGCCATTGGCGCGAGTCCCTCGCGGTGATCATGACTACATCAAACGGGTTCTCGATGCCGGTGCGCATGGGATTGTTGTCCCGATGGTGAACACGGTCGAAGAAGCGAAGATCGCGATCGCTGCTGCCAAGTATCCGCCGACAGGAAATCGTTCGATCGGCGGCGGCCTGGGCGCGATGAATTTTGATGCATCAGCCGGTGACTACTACAAACACGCGAATGACGAAATCCTTGTCATTCTGCAAACGGAGTCTCCGGAAGGCGTCGACAACGCCGACGAGATCTACAGTCTCCCGGGTGTCGACGCGATTTTCGTCGGGCCGAACGATTTGAAATGGCAGATGAAAGCTCCGGATGGTACGGACGCAACTCCTGAAGAATTCGAAGCCATGCTGCAGCGAATTCTCGCATCCGGAAAGAAAACTGGAACGCCAGTCGGCCTGCACGTTCAGACGATCACCGAAGTGGAAATGCGAATCGCCGAAGGCTGGCAATTCATCGCACTGGGCAGCGAGTTGAAGATGATGGTCAGCGGTGCTCAGGAGTTCGTTTCCGCATTGAACATCGCACCTTCCGCTGGCGACCTGGCTCGGTACTAGCGCGGATTATTCAGAGTTTCGGGATCTGAATGGCCTTCGGGTGCGTCTAAGTGATCGTTAGCGATCAACTTAGGCGGCAACCTGGAGGCCCGA
>JABMPE010000292.1 GCA_013203845.1 Rhodopirellula sp.
GCGATAGGTTTGTCCGTGCGGCCGCATGCGCCTTTCAATGCCGTGCCGATGTTGCTGTGTGTGTCCCAGATCTGGCTGTTGATAAAGAGCTGCACGAAGCGGACTCCGCGTTCCACCAGGCGGCGAGCGATCAGACAGCGACGACCGTAAGACTCGGTCGTTTGCTGATCGATACCGTAACGTCGTTGAGTCTCAGCTGTTTCCTGAGACAGGTCGAGCGCGTCGCTTGCGGCCAGTTGCATGCGTGCGGCGAGTTCGTAGCTGGCGATGCGCGCGTCAAGCTGAGGGCGGTCCGGTCGGCCCCGGCGGTGAATCCGGTCGAGACGTGCGATGAGATCTCGTTCAACCTGCCGTACGGACGCGGGTTCCGACGGGTCCGGTTCCAGATTCAACACCGGCGATCCGGTCGCCCGGAAACGCGTCCCCTGATGCTGTGGCGGCAGGTATCCGGCCTGCCAGTTGTCGATGCCGTTCACCGGAAGGCCGCCGGGATCATCGAGCACAACGTAAGCTGGCAGATTTCTGTTCTCGCTGCCCAGCCCGTAGCTGGCCCACGCCCCAAGCGATGGCCGACCGGTGAACTCGCTGCCCGAATGGATTTTGTAGAGCGCGGGCTCGTGAGTCAGGTTCGTTGTCTGCAATGATCGAATCACGGTAAGCCGATCGACCTGTGTTGCCAGATGCGGCATCAGTTCCGACACCCACTGACCGCACTCGCCATGCTGAGCGAACTTGAACGGACTGCGCATCAGCGAACCCGCCGCGTCCGGGAATTCAACTTCACCAGCGATCTGCTTGAAGTAGTCTTCGCCGTGATGACGATCGAGTTCCGGCTTCGGATCCAGCAGGTCCATTTGACTGGGGCCACCATTCATGAAGAGGTGGATCACGGATCGGGCTCGCGGCTGGTGATGACGGGGGGCGTGCAGAGTCTCGCCAGCCGCAAAGACGTCTTCGTTCAGCAGACTCGCCAGCGCCGCTGTTCCAATTCCGGCGGTTACCTGCTGAAACAGTCCGCGGCGTGTGAGTGAGTTTGAGTTGACCTGTCGATCAGTCATAAACAATCGCCGTCTGTTTTGAGAAGTTATGAGACTCGGTGTTCGGTCAGTCTGTCGGGTCAGTCAATGTCACGGTCAATCAATGTAAAGGAACTCGGCCGAGTTCATGATGGCGTGGCAGAAACTGGCCAGTGCGTTGCGAGCGGCGGAATCATCAGTTGCTCCGTCAGTGACCCGCCAGTGTGCCTGCAGTCGAGTCAGTGCTGCGGTCGTGGCTTCGAGTTCTTCGGCAGTCGGATTTCGACTGAGAGCCAGTCGGTAAACCTTTTGCAGCCAGGCGTGCGGTATCTGAGTTTTCTGGACGGGCGGATCGGCTGGCGTGGCATTCTCACCGCCGACCGCTGCCGACTCAGATGTTCCCGCTTCAGCAATCACGCGGTCAGCGAAGTGTCGAGCCAGCTCGTGGACCATTGCGTTGTTGAGCAGATGCAACGCCTGGGGAGCGACGATGGACTCGTTGCGTTTCAGGCAGTTGGGCCCCATCTGTGGTGAGTCGAAATTATCGAGCAGTGTCGGAATCTTCGTGCGCCGCTGCAGCACAAAGATACTGCGTCGCCATCCGGCTGCCGTACGCGAGGAAGTAACGAGTCCATCGCCTCGCTCGGTCACGCCATCCGGCTTTCCGTATGGCGTCAGGTCGAGCTGTCCTGAAACGCTGAGTAACGTGTCGCGCACGACCTCCGCTTCCATACGCCGCAACGGTGCGCCGTGCAGCAATGCTACGCGTTCCTCTGCCGGTACGGATTGAGCAATGCCGTCGTTCAGCCGGCCAGCATTGGCGTCGGTAACCAACGATGACTGCTGCCAGGTTCGCGATGTGAGGATTTGCCGATGCAGCCACTTGATACTCCAGCCGTGTCGGACAAACTCGATCGCGAGCCAGTCGAGCAGTTCCGGATGCGATGGTCGCTGGCCTGCGGTTCCGAAGTTGTCGACCGTCTCCACAATTCCCCGACCGAAATGCTGTTTCCAGACCCGGTTCACCAGAACGCGAGCCGTCAGTGGATGATCCGGTTGCGTCAGCCACCGCGCGAGGGCCAGTCGTCGTCCTGTGGTGGCCACTTTGCTGTTCGGCGTCGCAGGCTGAAAACGGAAGCCGGCTGGAACCAGGGCGGCAGGAACGTCGGGCGCGACCAGTGGTCCGGGAGTCAGATAATTACCGCGTCGCAACAGGTACGTTGGGGATGGCTCCCCGCGCGACCACAACGCCCGGATACGCGGCTCAGCAGGTTTGCGAGCATTCGCGGCGTCAATCTGCTTTTTGAATTCGGCTTTTCCGGCTTCGTCCGCTGCTGCATCCATCTGCTTCTGCAGGACGGCGACTTCGGTGTCGATCTGTTGAATCTTCTGCTGCCACGCGGTTCTTTCGGCAGTGGTGACGTGTGGCAGTGTGCGAGGCCCTTGCGACTTCAACCAGTCGTGTTCGTCATACGCGTCTTTGAAGATGGCGGTCAGGCTGTAGTAATCCCGCTGCGACAGCGGATCGAACTTGTGGTCATGACAACGGGCACACTGCAACGTCAGGCCCAGCACGGCTGAGCTGAAGACCTGCATCTCGTCGGCGATGACTTCCAGCCGGTCGGGCACGAAGTTCGTGATGTTGGCGAAGGTTCGATCCGGTGTCGTTCTCAGAAAACCAGTCGCCACCAGATTGTCGTAAATCTCCGGCGTGATCTCGTCCGTCGCTGCGTAGTCGGCCAGCTCGTCGCCAGCAATCTGCTCGTGCAGAAAACGATCGTAGGGCTTGTCGTCGTTGAACGCTCGAATGACGTAATCGCGGTATCGCCATAGATGAGGTCGCACGCGGTCTTCATTCTGTGCTCCTTCCGAATCCGCGTAGCCAGCGGCATCGAGCCAGTGCCTCGCCCACCGCTCTCCGTAGCGCGGCGACGCCAACAGCCGATCAATCAGTCGCTGCCATGCATCGACGCTTTCGTCAGCGAGAAATGCATCGACAGCTTCCGAAGCTGGCGGGAGTCCGATCAGATCGAAATAGACGCGCCGCAGCAAGGTGCGTCGTGCCGCCTGAGGAACAAACGCCAGTCCGTGTTCACCGAGTTTTCTCGTTACGAAGCCGTCGATCGGATTTTCGGATTCGGCATCGACCGCTGGAGCTGCCACGATGCGAGGTAGCCGGAACGCCCACAGCGCAGGCTCGTCGCTGTTCGCGGGCGAGTTCGCGTGACGTCCCGTTTCGATTAATCCGACGTCAACATCTGTGGGAGTCGTTTCGAGCTGAGCCGTTGCCTGCGGGAGTCCCGCAAGAATCCATGCTTCAACGGTCTTCCGCTCCGTTTCGGTCATGGGTTTGACGCTGACTGAAACGAGCTGCCGTCGTGGCGGCATTTCTTCCTTCAGAATGCGTTGGATCAGCCGGCTGTCGTGCGGTTTTCCTGGTACGACCACCGGACCTGATCGACCGCCCTTGAGAATCGACTCACGAGTCCGCAGATCCAGACCGCCCTCCTTCCGGCGCGTTCCGTGACAAGCGGTGCAGCGAAGCAGCAGGATTGGAATCACATTGTGTTCTGAAACCTGACTGTGACGCGGCGGCTGGCGAAACCTGGCGCCGGCCAGAACCCACAACCGAATAGCCTCGATTTGTTCTGCAGAAAGCGGCGGCTCGTCTTCGGGCGGCATCTCACGAGCGACAACGTGTCGAACCAGAAGCCCTTCTTCCGGATGCTCTCGATCGATGACGGTGCCGGAATCTCCACCGGCAACCAGACCCTCGGTCGACGAGAGATCGAGCCCGCCTTCCCGCCGCTTTGAATCATGACAGGTCGAACATTTCGATTTCACAATCTCTGCGACGGCAGACTCATAGAAGACGTTGCCTGCCGGGGCGGCACTGGCGGTACCTGCATCGCCACCGCTGGCAGCCAGGATCGTGGTTGCGAAAAACACCAAACTCAGACGATGAAACTGCGTGGCCACTCACTGTCCTCACGGTCGACTTCCGAACGTTTAACTCGCCCGGTAATCGTAGTGAAGTGAGTCGGTGGTCGTCAGCGATCGTGGTGTTTCCGTTCGCTGATTGCGGTTGAGATTACCAGCTCCACGTGACGCCGATGTTGTAAGATTGCGTTCGGAACGAGGATCGGGAAGTTTGAATTGACGGGAAGAGCCCCTGCGACGGATTTCCCTGCCAGACGATGCTGTCACTGGCCCGTGTCATTTCGGCGATCGCGGTCAGCGTGTAGGCCGCTCGAAAGTTGGCATTCCGCAGGATCGCCGATCGTCGAAGAATCGGAATGTACTGAAAAAGTGGGCCCTCGCCGTAAACAGACTGTTCGAACATCGGCGACACACTGGAGTGGTTGGCCGCCGAGCTGAACCTGTTTGGCGTGGCGTTGGTGGGTGTGGGAGAAATCATATCTGCCGGGCGAGTCGTGACGAAAATGTTGTCTCCGGACAGCCTGATCTTCTGGTAATTCAGCAGCAGGCCGAAGTTGCTGGAACCACCAAGACGAAATCCCTTTTCGCCGCCAAAATCGTAGCTGAGCCCCAGTTCCGGACCAGCCAGATGCGACTGGACATTGTTATTCAGTGTTGACGCAAGTGGAAAGATCAATGGATCACCAAAGACGAAATTCGCCATCGTCGCATTAGCTCCTCCGCCACCCCCACCACCTGCGCCGCCGAGGCTGTCTTCGATCAGACCTGCGTTGTCGACAATTCCATCAACGTTATCGTCGAAGTTGTTTGGCAATGAGTGGATTTTAACGTCCGGAAGCGGTGGCTGGTTCGCGGTCGTCTGTCCGTCGTAGAGAATGCCGCTGTCTCGACCGTAGAATCCAAACTGATCGCGAAACGTGGTGTAACGAACGCCTGCATTCGGCCTGAGTTTGAAGCTGTCGGTTTTGTAGAGTGGCATGGCTTTCCAGCGAATTCCTGTGCCGTAGATCTCAAGATTTGTCTGAATCTTGAATTCAAGGTCGTAGACCGCACTGGCTCCGCCAAAGGTCGTTCCATCTGCCAGAGTCGTGACGGTTCCGTCATCCAATGGAATGCCGCGCAGATTCAGCAGGTTGTTCTGAAGAATCATGTCGACATCCGGAAAGTTAGCCGGGGGATTCGTCAGTGTTTGCAGCGTGGGATCGGAGATGAGCAGTTCCAGAAATGCCAGTTGAGTTCCGCGACTTGGATTGACATTGTCCCGGGCATTAAATGTGTTGTCATCATCCCGAGCCCAGAGTCCCCACATTTCAACGCCGGAGCCGTCCGTGTTTTCGCTTTCGAGCGTCAAACGCAGACCTTGAAGCATGGGAGAGTCAAGTTCCTTTGCGGTAACGGGATCGAAGAGATTGAAGCCGGAACTACCGTTGGTTCCTCGTAAGGCGTTGATGTAAGAGGTCAAATTTGCCGCCCCGCCACCGCCACCGCCGCCGCCACCAGCTCCCGTGAGAGTTGGGGCAATCTGCTCCCGATACGAAGGTGCGTTTGGATTCCCAATCAGGCTTCGGCCTCGTTCGGCACCCATCCGGACATATTCCGTACGGAATTTCCAGCGACTTGGCAAACCCAGTCGAGTCTGTGATTCTGATTCCCAAATCCCCCCACGGTTGGCGATCCGCTGATATTCCTGGTCGTACGGACTGATCGACGGGTACGGCTGGTAGTAGCTTGGGTAAGCTCCACCCGGAGGTGCCATGCCCGTGAAATCGCCGGTTGGGCCGCCGCCCATTGACGCAGCTTGAGGGTAAGGGCTCATGGCAGCGTCCGGAGGGTAGACCCCCTGCGACTGTGCTGAACCTGCAGTTCCCATGAAAGAAACTGCTCCCGTCAAAATTGCGAGCCAAAGATGTCGCCGCATCAGTCAGTCCCTGACAATCGGTGTTTCCGGAGGCAGTCCTGGCGCGACAATCCACGCACAAGACCATGACTCTGCCGCATTTATCGTCGGGGCCAGTTGTTAATCTGTAGCGATTGTCGGGATTGTGCGGAACTTTCCGATTGTAACTGCGATGAACACAGACAGGTGTGGTCGATTACAACCGTTTCGGACAGATGCGGCACAGGTATCAGGCCGCGTCAGAGGCAAACATGGTTCGAGCGATTCTGTGCAAAGAAGCCAGGTTTAAAACGAGGCCAGGTTTAAGAGGATGCGTCTGAGTTTATGCCTCTCGCGGGCCACGTTGAGACATTGGCGGCCTCACGACTCTATTCAGGCGAACGGTAGCCATCAGGCTTCCAGAAATCCGACGATTCAATGTCCTCGTTGGATTTCCAGGGCCAGCAGACTGACGTCC
This sequence comes from Rhodopirellula sp., assembly GCA_013203845.1. Taxonomy (GTDB): domain Bacteria; phylum Planctomycetota; class Planctomycetia; order Planctomycetales; family Planctomycetaceae; genus JABMPE01. Next base: position 6,311 of record JABMPE010000292.1, read on the forward strand.
GCCTCTCGACTGCACGTCAGGAAGCTTCGCTCGAAACATCTCTTTTCATGGCCGGATCGGGTGCCAGCTGACGATTATCGCCGTCGAGGCCAGTAAATGGATCGCCATCTGGCGGAAATGAGCGGAAATGATTCGATCAGGTCTTCAGAACTGGCGACACCGTCTTCGTGATAATGGACTTGAACATTTGAGTCTCTATATTCAATAATCAGGGACGTTTTACACAGGGCCTCTGACTGCAGGTGATCGCTTACGATGGACAGGCTGGACGATTTCAAATCTCTCATGCGGCGACTTGGCGATGGTGACGTCACGGCTGCAGAGCAGGTCGTCGATCGTTACGGCGAACATGTCACTCGTGCGATTCGACGTCGCTTTCGCACGCACAAGATGCGGGTCCTCTACGAGACCGAAGACTGTTTGCAGTCTGTCTGGGGATCGATTTTCTCGGATGTCGAGCGAGTTGCGAAGATTGAGACGCCAGAACATCTGATGCAGTACCTGGCAAAAGTCGCCGCGAACAAGTTAATTGACCGTGACCGGAATCTCCGGGCTCAATGCAACGACGTGTACCGCGAATGTGCACTGCCTGATACAGGAGAGTCTGGCCGGAATCAATTAGTCACGGGTGATCTCACGCCAAGTCAGGCAGTTGCGATTGACGATGAATGGGAAGTTCGCACAAAAGGGCTTTCCACTGAAAACCGCACGATTCTCGAAATGCACCGACAAGGTCACACCAGCGACGAGATCGCCGAACAGACCGCTCGCAGCGGACGTGGGATCAGACGCATCATTCAGAAGTTTCGTGACATGTTCCAGAAATACTCTGACGACGACACCGGGCGATCTCAAAATCGCAGGCCGACAGCTGGCAGCAGTAACGGAGACAAAATTCGGTGATCAGTTTTATTCAGAAATTCAGGAAGAGCGTTGCAGCGCCAACGGATATACCGAACCTTGATCAGACAGTGCCCGCCGAAGAGCGAAGTCTCGTCAGCCGGGTAATCTGGGATTGGCCGGAAGGCGAGCCAGTTCGCGTTAACGTCGCTCTGGAGCGATTCCCGCAACTGCTCGATATACCGCGGGCGATCATCGAACTCGCCATTGAAGAATTCAACGAGCGACGGGACGCTGGCGAACGGCTGTCGGCTGCTGATTTCGCGGAGGGATTTCCAGAAGTACGTTCGCAGTTGCTTGATTCGCTCGTCTTCGAAAAAGCATTGCGGGAAATGACGGGCTGGTTCCAGAATGTGCTGGCTCCCGGAATAGACGAAATCAACTGGCCGGAAGTCGGAGATCAGATCGCCGGGTTCCAACTTGTGGAACCGCTTGGTCGTGGCGGTTTTTCTCGAGTCTTTGTCGCTCGCGAACTTGGTTACGAAAACCGCCAGGTGGCCGTCAAAATCTGTCGGCAGGACACTCACGAAGCTCGCACCCTGGCAACTCTCACGCACAGCGGAATTGGTGCTGTTCATTATGTGAGGCAGATTCCCGAAACAGGCATGACGGCGATCTGCATGCCTCTGACCAGTCGTTCGACATTGAATGATGTGTTGAGAAATGCCGCCGGACAAAATAGACGACCAACGTCGGCGGCAATCGTCTGGGATGAAATCCGCTCGCGAAACAGGATTGTTTCGGCATCGCCTGCATGGGCCGACAAGACATTCGCCGTCTGGGCGCAGGATCTGATGGTCAGTCTGGCAGAAGCTCTGGCCGCCTCACATGCTCAGAACATTGTCCATTGCGATCTCAAGCCGACGAACGTACTGGTGACGCCCGAAGGAAAGCCGACACTGGTCGACTTCAATGTGGCGTTCCGTCAGAACGCAGTCGCCAGCCCCGCGAACGTCGGGGGCACCCTGCCGTACATGGCTCCGGAACAGATTCGTGCATTCGCTGGCGAAGGCTTCAGCGCAATTGGCCCACCAACGGATGTTTACGGGCTGGCGGCGACGATGTACGAAGTGCTGACCGGAAAACTTCCGTTTGGCGCAGCGACTCCAGCGGACGACGGTCTGCAGGTTCTCCTGGCAAGACGACAGAATCGCCCGGCGTCGATCCGTGAATCGAATCCGCAAGTCTCCCCGGAATTTGATAAGCTGATTCTGGAGTGCCTGAGCTACGAACCGGAAATGCGTCCGCAGACTGCAGAGAATCTGATCGCACGACTGGCGGCGGTTTCGCGAGGGAATATCGAGGCAGCCACTGCCGCAAAACGCAGTTCCGTTCTGACGATGACCGCGGCCGCCGCAGTGATGTTCCTCGCCGTTACGTTCCTGCCGCTCAAGAGTGATCAGAAGGCAGCGGATCAGGCTCTCAACCCGACCGGTACAGCTGGCCTCGAACTGAATTCTGATGAGGAACTGAAAAACTTCCTGACGGGTGCGTACGACGCCTTTGAAGCAAACGATTTCGTAAAAGCAGAACAGCTGTTTCTGAGGGCAAAACAGTTCGACGATGGACATGAGGGAGCTGTTCTGGGCTGGATCCGCGCGAATTTCCATCTTGGAAATGTCGAGGCAGCGGAGCGGGCAGGCAGCCGAATGCGCAGCAATGGTGACCCTGTGATGGCATCGCTTATTGGATTGTGTCACGCCGGGATCGAAGACCATCAGATTGCAATCATTAACTTCAGGAGTGCCATCAAGTCGGGATTTGTGACTCGCGAAGTCCTGACAAATCTCGGCTACAGTCTTTATCGAAGTGCGCAGTACGACGAAGCGATCGACGTTCTGGAACGTGTCCGCCGGATAGGAGGCGACACGACCATCGCCAATCTTCTGTTGGTGCTCTCGTACAACAATGTGTGGCAGAGACGAGACAAACAAGGGCAACGATCGCAGAAATTCGATTATCAGCGGCTGGTCAACCTGATCGATGAGTGCGAGGACATCCCTGCCAAATTCAAGGTCGCTTCTGAAATATACCTGGGTTTCGCCACGATGGTCGCCCGTAACGACCAGGCCGCTGAATCGATGTGGGCACAGCGGTCACTGGCAGCATTTCGGCGAGGTCTTGAGGTAGGATTGGACCCAGCGTACTGGTGGGGCATCAATGGTTTGATGCCGCCGTCCATTTTAGAAACGAAAGAAGCGAAAGAACTCGCCGCATTGGCAGACGGTCGAAGATCGACTCAGCACCGGACGTTCTATCTTCTTGATCCTGTTGTCGGGACTCGCTACGAACGGTGGACGGAGCGGAAACTGACCGCGAACATTCCAGCAGAATCGTCCAGTCTGGTTGCTGCTTCGATCAAATAATGCTTCGTAGAATTCGTTGGTGCAGCGTGCGTCACGGTCCTGTGGAAATGAGTGTTGAGTCAGTTTGCATGCTTGAATTCTTTCTTGAGCTTGTCGTCTCAATTCTCGGCATGCTCTTTGAGCTTCTGGTCAAGATCCCAGGATTTCTCGTTGATCTTGTTCTGAAACCTGGCAACGAGGCACGCGCCAACAAGTGGCTGCTTGCGTGCCTCGGGATCGTTTTTTACAGCCTGATTATCGGCCCAATACTGGTTGCGGTACTATTCTTCTGAATTCGCTGGAATTGCCTCGAAGCACTTTGCTTCAGAGCACGTTGCCTCAGGTTGTTTACCCCAGCGAGACTCGCTCCTGCGGATACTGGTACTGGTTCGTGGTCTGACCGTTGCCAGCCAGAGCGATCAGCAATGTCAGTGGTCCAACGCGACCCAGAAACATTGTTGCGGCGACGACTAACTGGGATGCCGGTGTCAGGTCTCCGGTGATCCCGGTCGAAACCCCCACCGTCGCAAAGGCGCTCGTTGCTTCGTAGAGAATGTCCAGGAAGGAGAACGAGTCTGTTTCAAAGATGGTCAGCAACAATGTCGACGCCATCGTCGCTGCAAGTCCCATCGAAATAATAACGACGGCGTAGCGGACCTGGCTGTCCGGGATCATTCGTCCGTGACATTCGACGTGACTGCGTCCTCGCAGGATTGAAAGCATCGCGAGCACGACGATGGCAATGGCCACGGTTTTGACTCCGCCGCCGGTCGAGCCCGGTGACGCGCCGATAAACATCAGGCCGATTGAAAACAGTTTGGTGGCCGGCTGAAGCTCGGCATGATCCACCGTATTAAAGCCTGCGGTTCGAAACGTGACCGACTGAAACCAAGCATCGGCGATGCGTTTTCCGAACGGGTCATCACTGCGGACTCCGACGGACTCCAGCAGCCAGTAAGTGATGGTTCCACCTGCGAGCAGGATCACCGTTGTTGTCAGAATGAGTCGCGGCGAGAGAGGCAGTTGTTCTCGAAGTCGTCGATGCCGGAATAATGACGATGGTTCACGAGACGTCCGCCACGAACGCCATACGGCCCCCCCCAGTGTTCTCAGCGTGCCGAAGCCGAGGCTTCCGACAACGATCAAGCTGCAGACGACTCCCCAGACCTGCCACCGCGTGCCCAGTCCCAGAAAGCTCTGCCCGGTCAGCGAAAAGCCAGCGTTGCAGAAAGCGCTGATGGCATGAAACGTTCCGTAGAAAGCCCGATCGGCGAACGATAGATCACTCCAGAGCGTGGAAAGTAGAACGGCCCCGATTGCCTCAGCAGCCAGAGTAAAACCAAGAATGGCAATCAGCAGCTGGCGAACATCACGGATTGTCGACGCTTCTGAAACTTCCGTTACCGCGGCGCTTTCGCGAAAGGCCAGCCGGTTGCCTGTCAACAGAGCAAACGTCGCACTCAGACTCATCATGCCCAGGCCGCCAATCTGAAACAGGATCATGATCACGACCTGCCCGAAGCGGCTCCACCAGGCGTTTGGGCCTCCGGTCGGCACAACGACCAGACCGGTGACGCACGACGCACTGGTGGCCGTAAAAAATGCAACCCGGCACCGCTCAAGAACGCCCACTTCGCTGGCTCTCGACGTCACGCTGCCGGGCAGCAGCAGCAACAGCGTGCCGACCAGAATCAGTCCGATAAACGACACGACGAAAACCATGGCCGGGTTGCTGCGGCTGGTCGTGCTGCTAACGAATTTCAGGAGTTGAGCCAACCCGATCAGTAACAGAAACAGTTCGGACCATGCGACCAAAGCCGCGCCGCGGCTACTGACGTACCACACGGGCAGCACCGGCCCGAAGGCCAACAGGATGATCGAGCCACTCAGCCAGGCGGCGGAGAAAATGCACGTGTGACGATTCGTCTGAAAGAACGTCCTGCGATCGTCGTTCAGGTAAAAGTTCAGACTGACGATTGTCACTCGAATCAGCATCGCCAGGCACACCAACAGTCCGAATTCCCACAGGACGACTTTACTGGCGATACCATGCTGCAGGACGGTCGAAATCAGGCCGATGATAAATGCGGGTGTCGCCACCAGGGAGAGCCCTGCGAGAATCCTGCAAATCCGCTCGACTCCAGGGCTATTCGACGAAGTCCTGTCAGAAAAAGTGGTCCGCTCAGGTGACATGCTGATTGCTCGGAGAAATTGGAACTGACACTAACGAAGGTGGCATCCTGGTGGACGAAGCCAATTCCGCCAAACGAACAATCACCGCTCTGGACCAATGCGAGCGAAAAGACGGCTGCTATACTCCGTCACACAAGTAAGTCCTTCCAGGATCAAGCTCTAAGCAGCATCGTTACGGTGAACGGTGCTCAAAGGAAGGCGACGTGCAAATTCAGATTCTCTCAGGAGACGGCAAGTCATGCCGCGTGATTTCGTTTCGGAAAGTCTCAGCCACGATCCCGTTCACGGGTACATTCCGTTTATTTCCGGCGACAATCTGCCAGCTGGAGAAGTCGCTGAGCAGGAAATTATCGACCATCCATGGGTTCAGCGGCTGCGTCATATTCATCAGCTGCAGACCGCGTGGTTCGTGTTTCCGTCGGCGGAACACATGCGGTTCCAGCACGTCCTGGGAGCCATGCATCTGGCGTCGAGAGCGATGGATTACTGGTACGAGTCGCTGGCCGGAGTCTGTCCAAACGTGCCGTCGCGACCGTACGTCGAAAGCCTGGTTCGGATGGCGGCGCTGCTGCACGATGTGGGGCATGGCCCATTCGGTCATTTCTTCGATGATCAGTACCTCGACCAGTTTGGAGTCACACACGAAGACATCGGCGCGGTGATCATCGAGCAGGAACTCGGAGATCTGTTGCGAAAAATTCGACGTAACCCAAACGGAAAGCTGGGGCCGCTGGAAGAGCTCGACCCGCGCCAGATCGGCTGGCTGATCCGTCGTCCGCAGCCGGGTGATGAGACCGACGGAAATCCTGACTGGCTTCGGAAACTCCGATCGCTGTTCAGCGGAATCTACACCGTCGACAACATGGACTTCGTTCTGCGCGACGCCTACATGTCCGGTTACAACACCAAGGCCTTCGACCTGTCGCGGCTTCTGCATTACAGCTTCTTCACACCAGCCGGGCTGACGATTCATGCCCGAGGACGCTCGGCACTGGTTCACTTTATCGAAACGCGAGCGAACCTGTTCCGTTCGATCTACTTCCACCGCACAGTGCGTGCTCTTGATCTGGCGCTGGAAGATATCTTTGCGGAGACCATGCAGCATCTCTTCCAGGGAAATCCGATCGACAACCTCGACGCTTACCGGCGGTTCAACGAGTCCACATTTCTGGTCGATGTGCAACGCTGGGCAATCAATCCCGATCCGGAACTGGCCCTGCTGGGATCGCAGTGGGAATCGATTCTCCACCGCGACTCGTCCTGGAAAATGTCGGCGGAAAGGACCATCAATTTCCATTCTGCCATGAACGCTCAGACAACGATTTTTTCGGAAAAGGAACTCGTCGAAAAACGACTGCGATCGGCGCTGCCGACAGCCCTGCAGGACATCCCGTTGCGGCTCGACGTGGCCCGGCATTACCACCGCCCGAGTGCTCGCCTTCCGGCGGGAGGACAGAATTATCTGCTCACGCCAAGCTATTCGGAACCAGTCGAACTGATGGACGACGAACTGTTCCGAACGCTGCCCGTCAGCTTTCTGATTTTCCGTGTCTACTCGCACGATCACGCGCACGACGCGGACATCAACGTGGCGCTGGAGTCGATTCTCGGCGCGGTATCCGACTCGAAAACGAACATGTAGAACGGACCCGCTCTAACTCAGCGGCAGGCCGCAGACCTTGAGCAACGTTTCCTGAACAGCCAGGTCGTGGTCGTAACTGAATTCGGGATCTTTCTCGCCGCGAATAATTGCTGCCAGGTCGGCGGCGTCGCCGGCGTATCGCGAATAGCTGCCGAATTCGACCGTCTGGTATCCTTTGCTGTATTTGCTGCGAGCGGTCGAAAACGCAACTCGGACATTCGGGCGATCCAGCGGTTCGATGTGCAGCGTGCCTTCAGTTCCGCAGACGACGAAGTGTCTTCTGGCGAAACCTTCAACTTCCATCGCGCTGGATTTTACGGTGGCGATGGCTCTGGGATAAATCAGCGTCGCCAGCATGTTGTCGAGCAGGCTGTCATCAATGGTGGCCGCGTGCTGCTTCACGGACTGCACGGACTCCGGCTTGCCGAGTACTCCGATGGCCAGATCCAGAATGTGACATCCCAGTTCGAACATGATTCCGCCAGGGTATTCAGCGAGCCCCTGGCGGGACGATGACGGGACGACTTTGCTCATGACGGTGTGAACTTCGAACGGCTCTCCCAGCCAGCCTTTCTTCAGACAGTCCCGCATGAACACAACGGCTGGACTGAAGCGGTACATGTAGCCCATCTGGACGGCGAGATGTTTTCGCGAGGCCTCGTCCAGAATTCGTCGGAACTGAGGCAGCGATTCGCCAGCGGGTTTGTCGATATGCACATGCTTTCCGGCGGCGACGCATTTTTCGGCGGTCGGCAGCAGGTCGCGAATCGTGGTCTCAACTCCGACGGCCTGGAGACCGGGGCTGTTGAGCAGCTCTTCTTCAGTCATCCACTTGA
>JABMPE010000293.1 GCA_013203845.1 Rhodopirellula sp.
CACGCACACAGATCTGAGGCTCTTCCGAAACGTCGGGGCAGGATTTGTAAATGTTCCATTGTCAGCATCGAATAATCCAACGCCCCTGGATGCCGACGCCAACGGATTTGCCACACGGTTCAGTGTGCCGAATCTCGGGGCAGTCACGTCCACAGCAGGTACCTACCGCCTGACGCTGATCACGACGGATACCAGTCGAATTACCGATCGGCAAGGTTCCTTCCTCAATTTCCCAGCGTCAGATGACTGGACGCTGGTAACTACTGGGCCAGCGCCGGTACTCACCACTGTGTTCCCGGATCCCCGGCAGGATCCGGCGGATATCGTGCAGATTTCATTCAACGAAGATGTCAGTGGTATCGACACATCGAACGCAGGCAGCCATCTGACGCTGACTCGGGACACGGGCGATGGAAGCGGTCCTCAGATCGTCCCCCTCGTTGATCCAAACACGAACATGCCCATCCCGATCACGAGCATCAGTCCGTCGTCTTATCAAATTGATTTGACACCTGTCACGGGAAATGGCGGCAATTCGATCGATGGAGCTTACACGCTGACGCTGAATCGCGGCACAGGTATCACTGCCATCAGCGATGGTGAGGCACTCGCTGTAGACGCCTTTGATTCGTGGGTACAGGACAGTACGGTTCCAACGGTAGATATCCTTGATATCGATCCGGACCCGCGGGTCGATAACGCCGGAATTGTGACGGTCCGATTTAGTGAGCAGATTTCTGGTCTGAATAGAAATAACGCCTCTGCTGATTTCACGCTCACATTAGACAGGCGTGATGGAAATGGTCCGCAAGCGGTCAGTCTTGCCGGAATTCGCGTTCGCCCGCTTAACCCGGTACAGGCTGACGGGACACCGATTCAGGATCCGTTTACGGCATCCTCTGATGTTTTCGCCGACACCTTTGTACTTAACCTGTCTTCTGTAACGGACGAAGCGGGTGACTATGTATTGTCACTGACAGCGAGCGGCGGTGTCGCAGACCGGGCGTTGAATTCACTTATAATTACCCCGGATGCTTCCGACGCCTGGACGCGAATTGCAAATCCAACGACAAATCGAATCATCGACTTCAATTTTCCAGGCATTCCAATTCCACCGCTTCTCTTTCAGTCTGAACTTCCGAATCCTGTTGTCAACGATGCAGTCGATACATTCTTCGTCGACGCGACGCCGCCAGAATATGTCGTCGGATCAGTCAATGTGACTCCTGATCCTCGCAGCACAGCCGTTGGAATTCTGACGATCGATTTCACTGAGCCAGTGGTCGGATTTAATCTGACGGACCTGGTACTAACACGTGATGGTAATTCTGTGTCCCTGAATGGGCTCGTGCTGAATCAGATTACGCAATCGCGTTACACGATCGATCTAAACCTGAAGACTGGCGCGCCTGGCAATTACGTCTTGAGTATTCAGGGGCCAGGGTCGTTAATTGAGGACCTGGCGGGTAACCCGATCCAGGCCGCACTGATTACTCTGGATTCGTGGACCGTAGAAAACATTGGTCCATCGGCCACTGTTAATGTCACTCCGGATCCTCGTACGACACCGGCCAATAACGTACAAATCTCGTTCACAAAAGAGGTGGACGTGTCTCAGGTTGACACTTCCGACTTCCGACTGGAACGAGACACGGGCAGCGGCTTTACTGCGGTTACGATTACAGGGGCAAACGTTGTTGCTGATAGCCCCGTACTGGGTTTTGATGACTCGTTTACACTCGACTTGAGTGCTGCCGGGTTGACCGATGTCGAAGGCACTTACCGGGTGACGCTTGTTGCTTCTGACTCCGGAATTGTGGATCGAGCTGGCATCGAACTGGCATCGAATGCGACAGACGTCTGGATTCTTGATAACACGACTCCCACAGCCGATATCGTCGACATTGCCCCCGACCCTCGACAAACGGAAGTCGGGACTGTCAATATCATCTTCAGTGAAGGTGTGACTGGTGTTGATATCAATGATTTCGTTCTGTTGAAGGACTCCGTCTCCGTCGACATTTCTTCGCTGATTGTCGTGCAGCAGACTTCTCTTCGGTACACGATCGATCTCTCAACGGTTACTACCGACGACGCCACGTATGAGCTACGTCTAGTAACGACAGATGGGGCAACGCCAATTCAGGATTTAGCCGGGAACCCACTGCTGGACGACGGTTTGCTCGGAGTAGCAGATACAGCGGCACTGGATGGCTGGTTCAAAGGAGTGGACGTCGTTAATCCGACTGTCGACATTGTTGACATTACAACACCACGGGCGAACGCCGCGGGTGTCGTTACACTGAAGTTTTCCGAGGATGTCACTGGCGTTGACATTTCTGATATTGAACTTGATCTTGACACTGGAAGTGGTCCGGTTCTGGTTGACCTTTCCGGATTAGTCGTAACGTCAACCCCAGGTACAGCGACGGACTACGTTCTTGATTTGAGTTCAGTCACAACGATTCAAGGTACGTACAGGCTGCGGGTCGTCACGACGGATACGAGCTCAGCAATCGTCGATGCGGCTGGTAATCCATTGGAACAGTCATTCGGCGCTGGTATTGCCGATCAAATTACTTTTGTCGTTCAAACAATTGATCCGTCAGCCGTCATTACGCCTGTTACACCGGATCCTCGACTTCGGTCTGCCGGCCTGGTGACTGTTACCTTCAGCCAGGATGTCCAGGGTGTTGACATTTCCGATTTCTCGCTGACACGGGACACTGGCATCGGAGCGCAGCCGGTCTCTCTTCAAAGTGTCACGGTTCTGCAGAATTCAGCCGGCCCCGGAGCCAGCCAGTACGTCATCGATCTCAGCAGTGTTACTGGTAGCGATGGTAACTACGTGTTGACGCTGGTCGCTGCCGGTTCCGGAATCACGGCAACTGCAACTGGCGATCCGATGACCAGTAATGCTGTTGAGGCTTGGACGACGATTACGACCATCACAGTCAACACGACGAATGACACGGTCGATGTGAATCCAGGTGATGGTATTGTCGCGGATGCTGCCGGTAATGTGTCCCTGCGAGCGGCGATTATGGAAGCCAATGCTCTCGCCGGGAACGACACCATTGTACTGCCTGCCGGCACATACGCCTTCACATTGGGAGGCGCTGGAGACAATACATCAGCAACTGGCGACCTGGACATCACTGAAACAACTGGTTCCCTGACAATTATTGGAGCTGGTGCCGCTTCGACGGTCATTGATGCCCGATCGCTCGAACGCGTGTTTCACATTCTTGGTGGAGCCACGCTGAATCTTCGAGGTGTTACCGTTACTGGTGGCCGGGTTACCGGTAGCGTAGATGGTGGCGGTATCCGCAACGATGGTGGCACAGTTACCATTGCCGACAGTGTAATTACGCAGAACACCTCTCAGAATTCTGCCGGGGGCATCAACAACACCGGAAATTTGACGCTGACGCGTGTTACCGTTTCCGATAACTCGGCAGCAAAAACGGGGGGCGGCATCCTCAATGCTGGAAATCTTATAATCAATACAAGCACAATTGGAGGGACAAGCGACCCGTCGGATCCGCTGATCCCGGATCTACGAAACACGTCGGTGCTGGCTGGTGGCGGGATTGTCAATCTCACCACGGGTACGTTGGTGATGAATAACAGCACGATTGCTGGGAACGTTGCAACTTCGGCGGCAGCCCAGGGCGCTGGTCTATATTCAATAGGGACAGCGACCCTCACCAACGTCACGATCGCCGAGAATGAATCAGGTGGAGCGGGCGGCGGCCTGGCCGTAGGTGGCGGTACGACTCAGTTGTTGAATACGCTTATTGGCAACAACAACTCGGTTACAACGCTTTCGAATGATGTCCTGGAAACTCTCGTCAATGGCGTTTCGACAATTACGACACAGGGTAATAACCTAGTTGAGAACACCACTGGAGCGACCGTTGCATTCCCCCTTCCCGCGATGGCGGGCCAGCCAAATGCAAATGGCGACCTGGTCGGTGTAACGGCACTGCTTGGCGTGCTGACCGATAACGGTGGTCCGACGGCGACCGTCGCGGTCATGCCTGGTAGTCCGGCGATTGATGCTGGCGCCGACACGACTGACGCTACCGATCAGCGTGGGATTACACGGGCACTGGATGACTTCAGTGTCGCGAATCCAAATCGACTCGGAATCGATATCGGTGCCTACGAAACCGGTGGCTTTTTCGTGAACTCACTGGATGACACGATTGATATCAACCCTGGTGATGGAATCGCCGTTGATCAGTTTGGCAACACAACGCTCCGTGCGGCCATTATGGAAGCAAATGCTCTGCCGGGCGACAGCACGATTATTCTCGCTGACGGGATTCACAAACTCAGCTTGACCGATCTTGATGAAACGGCACCAACAGCGGATATCGTCGATGTCACTCCTGATCCGCTCAGTGCGGAAACAACAGGACTCGACCCGATTGATGAGATTACGGTCAACTTTTCAGAGCCAGTCCAGGGGATCGACCTGACAGACGCTTCTACGAATTTCACGTTGACACGTAACGACGGCACAACAACGTCAGCAGTGCCTCTTTCGGGTATTACTGTTCGGAAAAACTCTGGGACACAGTACGTGCTGGAAGGTTTACAGACATTGCTGGCTGTCGATGGTCTGTATGAGTTACGAGTGAAGACCGCAGGCATAACTGATTTTGCCTTGTCGCCAAATGCACTGGCCGCCGATCCAGCCGACTTGACAGGGACAATCGCGGCTCTCGATACCTTTGTGCGAGGAAGTGATGTCTTCGCACCGACAGCAATCATCAGCGACATTACGACTCCGCGCAGCACGAATCCTGGTCTCGTAACCGTTACATTTGATGAGCCTGTATTCGGTGTTGATTTGAGTTCGGATCCTGCCAATTTCACGTTGCAATTCGATGATGGCATTTCGCCTCCGCAGCTGGTGTCATTGGCTGCAGTTGCAGTGCAGCAGGTTTCGTCGAGTGTCTACACACTCGACCTGACGACAGTGCTGGCTTTCAATGGTCTGACAGACGTTGGTGCATACACGCTGACATTTGACGGGACAGCGACCACAATTTTCGACTTCTCGGCCAACGCGTTTGCCGGTACTCCGCTGATGAAAGCCTGGACGGTAGCTGCCGACACCGTCGCACCAAGTGCTGACATCGTTAATGTCAGTCCGAATCCACGGATCGGCGCCGTCGGTGTTGTCACTGTTAACTTTACCGAAGACGTGACCGGAGTTGACCTCACAAACGCTGACACCGATTTTGATCTGTTTCTGGATGTCGACGGAGCTGCCGGACCAATCAGCCCGGTTAAGATTTCCTTGGTTGACTCGCTGAATAATGCGTTGATTGTCACTCAGGTTTCGGACTCTGAGTACACAATCGATGTCACAGATGTCACTGCGGCTGATGGTGAGTACACGCTGGTACTGACGACCAATGGAATGATCGTTGATGGTGTAAACAATCCGCTGGCAGCCACCGTTCGAGCAGGCGTGACGGCTGAGGATACCTGGCGTGTTGGCGATGACCTTGAGCTGAATCGAGATCGTGCAGGCGCCTTCGGGGATCTCGATATTCGCGATGCCAGTGCGAACGGTCAGTTGACGATTATTGGAAGCGGAGCGGGAATTTCGATCATCGACGCGAACTCAATTGACCGCGTCTTCGACGTCGATTCAATGTCGCGGCTACGTCTGCAGAACCTTACGGTCACCGGCGGCCAGGTTCTGGGTGGCAAGGATGGGGCCGGTATCCGCAGTGAAGGCCTGGTTGTTCTTTCGCAGATTGAGATCGCCGGCAATGGGGCCGCAGGCAGTGGCGGTGCTGTTTACACCGGCGGGCCATCTGTGACCACAACGCTAGCTTCAAACGCAAGTTTGACAGCCACAACGATATCTGTCGCCAACGCCAGCGTCTTTCCGGCAGTGCCAGGATTTACGATTCTGGTTGGCAGTGAGCAGATGCTGGTAACGGGCGTGAACGCTGGCGCAAACACTCTCACGGTTGTGAGAGGGGCGAACACCTCCACGGAAGCAGCTCACAACAGCAGCGAAACAGTTTCCCTGTTGAACCTGTCAGTTTCTGAGTCAACTCTGGCCGACAACTCAGCTGACTTCGGAGGGGGGATTTTCGTCGATGACGGGACGGTTTCCGTCGTCAGCAGCATGCTTCAAAGCAACTCAGCAATGACCGATGGAGGCGGGATCTATATCGATCAGGCTGCCAATGTCGATGTGTCGGGCAGTGATCTGCTGCTGAACTCTGCTGGTCGCGACGGTGGTGGATTCTATAACAATGCGACCGCCAGACTTGTGATCACAGACACAACCGTCACCAGTAACAGTGCTGTCCGAGACGGTGGCGGATTGTTCAACGAAATTATTGCGACGGCCACCCTGGCGAATGCTCGTTTTGCAGCGAATTCTGCAACAGATGGCGGCGGCATCAATAATCAGGACGGTATTGTCAGTATTTCTGGCGGCTCACTGATTGCTAACGCGGCAACTCAGGATGGCGGTGCAATCTTCACCTCGTCCAGCGCTACCACAACGCTTACAGAAACGACGTTGTCAGGAAATACCGCTGCACGAGATGGTGGAGCTGTTCGCAATGACGGAACAATGACCGTCTCAAGTACGAACTTTGCGGGGAACGCCGCCGTTTGTGACGGTGGTGCGATCTTTAATAATCGCTCCCTGACAGTTACGAACGCGACGTTTACCGGTAATGCAGCGGCCAGGAACGGTGGAGCACTCGGCCTGACTTCGGTTGGCGTTGTTGTGCTGACGTCGACAACGCTGCGGGGCAACACGGCGGCTGCAAATGGTGGTGCGATTTCTAATAATGGTGTCTCGAAGCTGACACTTTCAGGGACTACGATCGACGGAAACCGGGCGACGGCAGACGGCGGTGGAGTTTTTCATGATTCAACCACAGTGCTGACAGTTTCTGGAACCACCATTTCGAATAACCAGGCAGCCAATGGTGGTGGGGTCAGTAATGCGGGCCCGATCAATCTGACGAACGCGACAATTTCGTCTAACATTGCGTCCGGCAATGGCGGTGGACTGTACAACACGTCTACGGCGACACTGCTGGGTGTGACCATTGCCAATAACATGGCCGCGGGCAGTGGTGGCGGTATTTCAAGCAATGTGGCAGGCGGAAACGCCAGCCTCAAAAATACACTCGTGGCTCGAAACACGGCTGGCACGAATGCAGATGTTAACGGGACTGCTTATCTGAATCAGGGAAACAACCTGATTGGTGACGGTGGTTCTGTGACCGTCTTTGTCAATGGGGTTAATGGAAATCTGGTTGGCACAACAGGGGCTGAAATCGATCCGCTGCTGAGTCCTTTGCAGGACAATGGCGGGACGACTCTGACGCATGCTTTGCTGTTTGGAAGTCCTGCACGTGACAACGGAAACAATGTCGGCGTGCCGGCGTTTGATCAGCGAGGATTTGATCGCAAATTTGACGGTGACGGCGATGGAAATGTGACTGTCGATATTGGTGCTTTTGAGTCTGGTCTGACCGTCAACAGTTTTCTCGATACTGTCGATGCGAATCCGGGTGAGCGTTCCAGTGCGGACGCCGCCGGTAACAGCACCCTTCGTGCTGCAATTATGGAAGCGAATGCATTGCCAGGAGCGGATACCATCGTCCTGCTGCCGGGGACGTATCGCCTGACTATTGCTGGCCAGGACGAAAACAATGCGAGAACTGGCGACCTGGATATTACGGAGTCTCTGACAATCATTGGTGCCGGTGACGGATCCACAATTATTGATGCAGCGGGTCTTGACAGAGCGTTCCATATCATCGCCGGGGCCTCGCTTGATCTTAAAGGCGTTACCATCATCAATGGCGATGCCGTCCTGGGCGGGGCAATTCTGAATCAGGGTGTATTGAATACAGAGAATGTCACGATCTCAAATAGTTCCGCGGTGCTCGGTGGCGGGATCTATAACGACGTCGTCGAAGAGAAACTGATCGCGAATATCACCGCAGGGGCGAGCACACTCCGGGTCACAGACGTTTCGGTGTTCCCAAGGAAATCGGGGTTCGTGATTCAGATTGGAAGCGAACAGTTGAGGGTTGATTCAATTTCCGGAGACACCTTTACGGTGACTCGAAACTTCAACGCTTCAGTCGCCACTGCCCATGTCGCTGGCGACACCGTTACGGTGGTTGCGAACTCGATAGTCTCTTTGCTCAACACAACGATTTCAGGCAATGCCGCCCTGTTGAATGGCGGGGGCATTTATAACAACGATGTATTAGATGTCACGTTGAGCTCGGTGAACGGTAACGTCGCTGGTGTCCGCGGCGGTGGTCTCTATAACACCGACGTGGTGACAATTGATCGCTCGACGTTTGATAGCAACCAGGCTGAGGTTCGAGGTGGTGCGATCTATAACGAAGGAACGACATTGTCGACTCCTTCAACAGTTTCTGTGAATGCTTCGACGCTGTCGAACAATGTTTCGGGAGCACGGGGTGGCGCAATCTTCAACTCACAAACGCTGTCGCTTCTGAATTCGACGATTTCAGGAAACACGGCTGGTGGTGAGGGGGGGGCGATCTTTAATACGGGACCGGATGCTGTCAGCTCAGGGACAACGACCATTGTCAACTCGACGATTGTATCAAACTCAACGGACCTTTCCGCTGGGGGGATTTTCAATCAGTCCGGAAGCGTCGTTCTGCTGACAAATTCAATTGTCGCCGGCAATAACGCACAGGGCTCCAATAATGACGTCCAGGGAGCGTTCACCTCTATCCGAACAAACTTCGTCGGAGATGCAGGGAATGCAACCGGGTTGATTAACGGTCAGGATGGTAATCGGATTGGAACAACGTTGAGTCCAATTGATCCAGTTCTGGGAACTCTGAGCAGCAATGGCGGACCGACGCAGACACATAAATTGCTGATTGGCAGTCCGGCGATCGATGCGGGTGACAACTCAGGTGGTGAGCCACTTGACCAGCGAGGCGGGCGACGGCCAACTGATATGTCCGCTGATATTGGAGCATTCGAAGTTCAGGCAAACAATCTTTCGATCGACAGTGTCACATTGAATGAAGGGTCGACAGGCTCGACACTGTTTGTCTTCACTGTGCTTCTTGAAGCAGCTGCCGCTGATCCAGTTACGGTCTCTTATGGCACCGTACAGGATTCGGCTCAGCAGGGCAGTGACTTCATCGGGACGGCAGGTACTCTGGTGTTCGCACCGGGTGAATTATCGAAGACGATCACCGTTGAAGTGAACGGCGACACGACAACCGAAGGGGATGAGCAGTTCTTCGTACGACTGTTCAACCCAGTGAACGCTATCCTGACCAACGACCGTGGTACGGGCACGATTCTCAATGATGATGCAGTGGTATCATTTGCTGACGTGAACGTGGTGGAAGGCGATTCGGGCACCAGTACCGCGACATTTAACGTCGTGCTTTCAAATCCGACCAGCGCTGATATTACTCTCGCCTATCAGACGTCGGCGGGCACAGCGACCGAGGGCACCGCAGCTTTGGGCGGAGATTACCTTGAAGCCAGTGGGACGCTGACGTTCCTCGCAGGTGAAACGTCGAAGTCGTTTACTGTGACGATCAATGGTGATACGGACGTCGAAGACTTTGAGACGATTCTTGCCGACTTGACGCTGACTTCCGGCTCGGTGCAACTGCCTGACTCACAGGCAATCGGCACGATCCAGAACGACGATATTGCCTTTGCGGCGATCAGCAGTCCTTCTTCCGTGACTGAGCTGACCGGATCGAACAACAGTGTCGCCTTTACCATCGCACTGACAACACTTAATGCGTTCGACGTGACGGTCGATGTCCAAACGGTTGATGGGTCCGCGACAGCTGGTTCGGACTATGTCGCTTTGCCGCCGACGACAGTGACAATTCCGGCGGGCATGCTGTCTGTCACTCAGAATGTAACGATTATCGGAGACACTGACTTTGAAGGCGGAGGCACCGGCACTCCTGAGACGTTCAAACTTGAGTACGTCCCGGGAACGATTACCCGCGATGGTCTCACCGCGACTGGAACACTTGGCGCTGCTGGGACAGCAAGCATCATTGACGATGAGTTGCCACCGACGGTCTGGGTGATCCGAGCGAGAGCCGCTGATCCAACTGTAACTGTTGAAGTGCTTCGCGATGGGACCGACGATGGAGTTCTCAATCCGTTGCCGTTCAGCACGTACACTCTGGCAGGTGGTGTTGCAGTCGTTAATGGTGATGCTGGAACTCAGAACGACCGATTCATTGTTGACTTTGTCAACGGGAACCCAATTCCAACTGGCGGTTTAACCATTAACGGTGGCGATCAAACATCGGGTGACTCGCTGGAAATCGTCGATTTCATTGCCGAAGATGCATTCGAAGCAGCCCCTGGGACTCTGTTCAACTTTGACAGTGTCGTATACACATCCACGGGAGTTGACTCTGGTACGATTGCGATCGATGACGGATTGGGGTTTGCCGAGACGATTACCTACGTCGGTTTTGAACCCGTTCTGGATACGATTGCCGCAGTCGATCGAACGTTCACAATTAACTCGGTTGCTAATCCGGGTGATCATGCCATCAACGTCGCCAACGCCGGTGGCCTCACGATCATTGGGGACAGCGGGACAAACGTCTTTGAGAGTGTCACATTTGCTAATCCGTCAAACTCTCTGATTTTGAATGCTGGCAACGGGAACAACACGATCACGGTCGGTGCTCTGGATGCATCGTTTGCTGCGGCCGTTGTCGCTGGCACGAGATCAGTGACAATCAATGGTGAAGGTGGTGATGACAACCTTAATGCGGTTGCAACGAACATTGCTCTTTCGATTCTTGGTGGCGACGGGGCGGACACTCTGATTGGTGGCGGTCAGAACGACACAGTTGACGGCGGAGCTGGCAATGACGACATCGAAGGCGGAGCCGGTAATGACTCGCTTTCCGGTGGGGCTGACAACGATACCGTCAAAGGTGATGCCGGAACGGATTCAATCGATGGTGGTTCGGGCAATGATTCGATTCTGGGTGGCACCGAAGACGACACGCTGATCGGTGGTACGGAAGACGACACCATCTTCGGCGAAGATGGTGATGACAGTATCAGTGGTGGCGACGGGACTGATAGCCTGGCGGGTGGAGCTGGCAATGACACGATTTCCGGCGACGATGGTGGTGACTCCATTGATGGCGGAGCTGGTCAGGATTCACTCGACGGCGGCGGTGATGCTGACACCGTTGATGGCGGAGCAGACAACGATACCGTTCTCGGCGGAAGTGGAACCGATATTGTTTCTGGCGGCGACGGCGATGATCTCGTCGACGGTGGAGATGATAACGACACCCTGTCAGGCGGCAGCGGCACCGACAATCTTATCGGCGGGGCCGGCCTCGACCAGGTTTCCGAAGTCGCTGTCGATGCAGAATCGATCATTCTGACGAACACGACTCTGACGGTCGGCGGCCTCATCGACACGGTTAACGGCGTCGAAGAGTTCATTCTGACTGGCGGCGAACTGAGTTCGTTGATCGACGCCAGCATGTACACATTAGGTAATGTTACGATCAACGGTGAAGGTGGCGACGACACGCTGATCGGCAGCAACGGTGACGATTTCATCAACGGTGGAGCGGGTAACGACACACTTTCAGGCAACGGCGGCAACGATTCAATGCTCGGCGGGGCCGGAAGTGACAGTATTGACGGTGGCTCTGCCAACGACACGCTGGCCGGCAACGGTGGCAACGACACACTCAACGGTGGCACCGGTCTGGACAGCATTGATGGTGGTTCAGGAAACGACATCCTCGATGGCGGTGACGATAACGACACGGTGCTCGGTGGCACTGGCTTCGACCTGATCAATGGTGGCCTGGGCAACGACCGTCTGCTGGGTGAAGCTCAGGACGATACGCTGAACGGCGACGACGGCGACGATACGCTCATTGGCGGGGCTGGCAATGACATGCTTCGCGGAGGAGCCGGCATCGACAACCTCAATGGCCAAAGTGGCCGTGACGATCTCGACGGCGGAGCCGATGACGATACTGTCTTCGGTGGTGCCGGGGCCGACACGCTGACCGGCGGTCAGGGTATCGATAACCTCGACGGACAGGGATCGTCGTTCGACGTGATTCGCCTGACGGGCGAAGCGACCGATGATGTCTTCACGCTGGACCGAGCTGACAACTTTATGCAGCTCCGGAAGACAACGGGCACGACTTATGGAGTTAACTTCAAGCGAACGGAAACGATCGAACTCAACACATTGGACGGCAACGATACCATCAATGTTATCGCAGACCTGCTCGGTTCAGACGGCGATGCAGCGTTCGTGATCAACCTGGGAAATGGCAATAATCTGCTGGATGCGTCGCTCAATACGGACGCCGGAAAGACCTTCCTTGTTACTGCTGGAACCGGAAATGACACGCTGAAAGGCTCTGCCGGCAAAGACAGCCTGGACGGTGGGCTGGGTAACGATTCGATTGA
>JABMPE010000294.1 GCA_013203845.1 Rhodopirellula sp.
CCTGGACATTTTCGGCACGTAGAGCGGCGGCAAATCCGACACTGCCGTTGCCGCATCCGATGTCCAGAACTCGAAAGCCTGCTTTGACGGCCTCCCCTGCCCTTGGTCCGTCTTCAATCGTCAACGAATCGATCAGCGCCCGTGCTCCGTTGTCCATACGGCGGTGACTGAAGACTGCGGGACGGCTGCAGGCATGAATCAGCCGTTCCCGGTCGCGAAACGCGAACCAGCAACTGAAATTCTTCACTTTCTTCAGAGGTTTCGGTCGGCTGGCAATGTACAGCCGACCTTTGAGAGTCTCGCGGTTGGTGACTTTGTGGAACGAATCCCGCAGCTGCTCGTGCAGCCAGTGATCGCGGATATTGTCCGACGATGCGAACAGTCGGCCATCCGGCGTAAGCATCTGCACAACCTGTTGCAGATATTCGCGAGCAAGATCACTCTCGCTTTTCGAAGGAAACGGGATGGCGGCAGCGCTGCACGAACCTTCGGGGAGATCCGGTAGACAGGTGATTTCAAGATTCTCAACGCCTGCGTTTCGTGTCCGAGCGGAATCTGCCAGAAATGCATCCAGAAAGTTGCAGACAACGTTTGCATCCGGGTTCTGTTGAGCGATTGCGGCGGCGGCCTGAGCTCCAGCGTTGGACACCACGACGATTCGTTCGCCACGTATTTCGTCAGCCGCGTCCAGCAGTGACTGCTCAATGGGCCGCAGCGGCTTCTTCCAGCCGGAAAAGTTTCCGTCAGACTCTGATGGCCCGGTTGGCTTTGAACGGCGGGATGTCTTCTTGCTCTTAGCAGCCAACGGAAACTCCGAACGTCCTGAGGGGGCAGAGGCAGGTTGCTGACCAGGAACGAAACGGTCAGCGGCTGTGGTGAAAGGCAGCCATGCTACGATTCCCGAACCGGACGGGTTATCGTCAACCGGGTTCAGCGAATCAAGGAGCCGCAGTCTGCCATTGCTCGTCACCTTTCATGCCCGACGAGTTATGCGGCCCCGTTTACAACATCAGGACTCTTCCAGTACGTCTGTCAGCACACGAGTCGAATTAAACGATCATGTACAGCCGGGAACTCATTCTTCAAGGACCGGCGACATCCGGCTGGTTCTGGTTCTATGCTGCGGTGTGTGTCGCTGCCGCAGCCTTGGTTGTAGTGCTGCTGAAGTATGAACGGTCTCTCGTTTCGTCTCGCGTCGGTAATACGCTGCTCACTCTTCGGCTATCCGTTCTTGCGCTGTTGTGCCTGACGTTTCTGCAGCCAGTGGTGACTTGGGTCCTCGATCGGGATCGATCGACGAAAATCATCGTGGCGATCGACGTGTCCGAAAGCATGGACACGGCAGATGCTCATGCCGACAAAGCCTCGCTGTTACGATGGGCCAGAGGTCTGGAGCTGATCGGTAATGCTGCCACAGACGACCGGCTCGACCGCTGGATTTCTGAATACAAAATTGGAAAGGAGCCGACCTGGGTTCTGGAGTCGGAAGCGTCGACGGATGCCAGCCGATCAGAACTGGCTCGTCTTCGTAAAGCGAACGTCGAGCAGGTCCTGGAAACGATCCGTGCCCTGCCCCGTCGACAGATTGCCATGAGGCTGTTGAACTCAACGTCGCAACCGTTGCTGGCTCAGCTCCACAAAATCGGTGCCGTCGAGGTCCGGGCGTTTGCGTCCAAAGTGGAAACGATTGACGACTCCCTGCTGGGCGAATCGCTGGCTGGCCCGATCTCGTCACTGATTCCGCAGCAGTCTGACCTCAGCGTTGCAACGGATGTCGGCGTTGCTGATGACAGGTCGAAAGTAATGGGCATCGTCATGCTGACCGACGGTCGGCATAACGCGGGTACGGATCCGGTGGAAGCGGCGACTCGACTGGGAACGCTGAATACTCCACTGATTCCCGTCATGATCGGGTCCGAACTTCGCCCGAAAGACATCTCGATCATTTCGCTGGAACATCCACAGATCGTCTTTCAGAACGATACGCCGGTCGTCAAAGCTCGCCTTGCTGCCGACGGTTTCCGCAACGAAGAGCTGACGGTCATCCTGCAGCACGCCGACGGGACCGAGGAATCTCAGGTTGTGCAAGTGCCATCTGACGCCGCGGAAGCGCCGTTCGTCGACGTTGACTTTTCCCTGAATGCCGACACGATCGGGCGTGCCGAGTACCTGCTTCGAACCGCCGTTCAGGAAGGGGAAACGCGAGAAGATAACAATCAGCGAGCGTTCGCTGTCGAAGTCGTCGATGATCAGTCGCATGTTCTGCTGGTTGATGGCGAAGCTCGCTGGGAGTTTCGATTTCTTGACAACGCGCTCAATCGTGACGAGCGAATCGATCTGAAGCAGGTTGTTTTTGACCAGCCGCATCTGGGAGTGTTGCCGACAACGTTCTTCTCGCAGCGGCTTGAGTTACCGGCGAGACCTGAAGACGTTGCCGAGTCGACAATGGCCGAACTTGATCTTCTCATCGTTGGAGATGTATCGCCGTCGGATGTCACTTCGAACTCGTGGAAGGTCATTGATGAATTCGTACGTGAGCAGGGGGGCACGCTGGTGCTGCTGGCGGGAAAGAATCAGTTCCCTGCCAGGCATCGTTCGGATGAACTTCGCCAGTTGCTGCCAGTAACGAACTTACGTGAGATCAACCTGTCGCAGTCAGGCGCTGATTCGTCTCCGGTTGAACGTGGATTCCGATTGCAGCTCACTCCCGATGCGGACCGGCATGCGATGTTTCAGTTCGACACGGACAACGTCGAGAACCGCCGCATCTGGTCTCAACTGCCCGGTCATCAATGGGGACTGACTGGGACCGCTCGGCCTGGAGCAACGGTTCTGGCAACCGCCCATCGCGCGGACGAGCCGTCTCTGAAGTTCGAACGCGACAACGCGATGATCGTGCATCAGTATTACGGTTTCGGTCAGGTGCTGTGGATTGGCATCGACAGCACCTGGCGATGGCGACATCGCGTTGGGGACCGGTATCACCATCGATTCTGGGCTCAACTGGCTCGCTGGGCTGCTCGTAACAAGGCTTCGGCGGGCAACGAGTTTGTACGGTTACTACTTCAGAACAGTCAGCTGACTCTCGGTGATGATGCTGTCTTTGAAGTTCGCTGGCAGAAACGGTTCCTTGATCTGAATCCCGAACTGAAAGCGTTTATCGAGATCTTCCGCGAGTCCGATGCTCCAAGCGAGAAACCATTCAGTCGTCTTGAACTGACGCCGACTGATGGCAGTCCCCTGCTCTTTCAAGCGCGAGCCGTTGACCTGCCATCGGGAACGTGGACGGCGAAAATTGCCGTCGAGAATGCCAACCTCGGCAGTGAAGTCAGTACGTCGCTTTACGTCGGCGAGCCATTAACCGGTGAACTCAGCGATCTGAGTGCAAATCGGGATTTGCTGACTCAGCTTGCAGAAGTCTCAGGCGGTGAACTGCTGATGCCGGACGAGGTGCATCGACTTGTCGAGCTGCTCCAGCCACCAGAAGAGTCATCACAAAGCCGCCAGGAAACGACGTTATGGGATCACTGGATTTTTCTGCTGCTGTTCTTTGCGTTGCTGACGTCCGAATGGGTCGTGCGCAAGCTGAACGGCCTGCCGTAAGAAAACGACAGGCCGTTCGAATGGATGTCCTTCTCGGAACGGTCACCTGAATTATTGTGGTGGTCGCCGTCGAGCCGGCTTCTTTTTTCGTCGCGGGCCACCTGGAGGAGCAAAGACCCGCTGCAGTTCATCCAGGCCGGTTGAGCCGTCGATCACCAGACGCAGCGCGTCTTTCTGGCAACTGAGCTGCTTCTCTTCTTTGGCCTGTTTGCGAATGGCGGCCGAGTCTCCTCCAGCAGCGATGACCGCTTTGATGCCTTCCGTGACGTCGATCATCTCGAAAACGGCGGCGCGCGCACGAAAGCCAACTCCGTCGCAAGCCCGACAGGGTTCGGGAAGTTCGCCGGTTTTCTCATCCGGTTCCGGCGGTCGCGCTTTACGGTAAAGCGTTTCCGTATCTTCCGGCAGCCCCACCTGAGCCAGCAGCTTCGGATTGGGGCGGAATGCTTCCTTGCACTTCGGGCAGAGTTTTCGAATCAGCTTATGGCTGATGACCATTCGCAATTGCTCGGCGGCGAGCGCAGGGTTGCCGACAAGTTCCACAAACTTCGCAATGCCGGCGAACGGTTCCAGCGCCGCCCGCAAATGCGCCACCTGCGCATTCAAATCATACACCCGCGCCTCCAGCCGCTTGATGGTTTCGTCGCGGTCGTTGAGTACTTGGCCAAGAACGTCGATTTGCGCGTACACTTTGTCGAAGTCCGCCTTCAACGCATGAAACTCGCGGGTCTGTGGCTCGGTGAAGTCCAGCGCGATCAATTCGCGCGCCTGCGGTTCAAGTCGTGCGGCTTCATCGCGGTGCGCTGCGAACGCGGCGGCAAGCCGGGCCACA